>DASTHJ010000495.1:0-6633 GCA_035718265.1 Steroidobacteraceae bacterium
TCGATGCGCTGGCGGAGCTGCGCGACGTCCAGGTTCGGGAAGCGGCCCGACTCCTCGACGGCCGGCGCGTCGAACAGGTGGTCGGTGTCGTCGTAGACCAGCACCGCGTCGGAAGCCTCGGCCGCCTTGAACAGCGCCTCGAGATTCTTCTCGGTGTCGCCCACGAACTTGCTGACGATGCGCTCCAGGTCGATCTGGTAGAGGTCCACGGACAACTCGTGCGCGAACAGCCGCGCGGCCAGCAGGCGGTTGCGGCTGGAGGGCCCGGCGAACAGCACGCGCAGTCCCCGGCGCGCGCCGATGCCGCTCGCCTCCACCTTGGCGCGGCGCGTCGCGAGCAGCCGCTCGATCACCGGGCGGAAGTGTTCGTCACGCATCCTGGAGGCATCCCGCGGACCGGTTGCGCTGCTTTCGGCAAGTCATTTCACTCCCCGTCAATTCGACGCTGGCGCGCCGCACTATACTCCGCGCCCGGAACGACCACACTCGGACGACCCATGATCGACCTGTATTTCTGGCCCACGGGCAACGGCAAGAAGATCACCATCATGCTCGAGGAAACCGGGCTCGAATATCGTATCCTGCCGGTGAACATCAACAAGGGCGAGCAGTTCGCGCCGCAGTTCCTGGCGATCTCGCCTAACAACAAGATGCCGGCGATCGTCGACCGCTCGGGCTCCGCGCCGCTGGCCATCTTCGAGTCCGGCGCGATCCTGCAATACCTGGCGGAGAAGACCGGCCGCTTCCTGCCGCAGGATGTGCCGGGCCGCTACCGCGTGCTGCAGTGGGTGTACTGGCAGGTGGGCGGCCTGGGTCCGATGGCCGGACAGGCGCATCATTTCCTGAAGTATTCGCCGCAGAAGATCGAGTACGCCATGCACCGCTTCCGGACCGAGGTGGCGCGGCTCTACAAGGTGCTGGACACGCAGCTCGGCGGCAGCGAATACATCGCCGGCGAGTACTCGATCGCCGACATCGCCGCCTGGCCCTGGGTGGTGCGCCACGACTGGCAGGGTCAGAAGCTCGAGGACTTCCCGAACGTCAGGCGCTGGTTCGAGAGCGTGGGCGCACGCCCCGCCGTGCAGCGTGGTGCCGCGGTCGGCGCCGACCTCGTGGCCGCGGCGCCGCCGCCGACCGACGAGGACCGCAAGCGGCTGTTCGGCTTTCGCGACCAGGACCTCAGGTAGGCCGTTCGTCGTAAACTGCGCGCGTCCACAGGGAGAATCCATGCGCAAATACATTGCACTGCTGATGCTGATCAGCGGCGTCGCCCTGGCTGCGCCCGCGATCAAGGCTCCGGCCACGGCCACGGCCGGCAGCATCCTCACGCTCGAGGCCACGGGCACGGGCGACCGCCACGACTTCGTGACCGTCGTGAAGCAAGGGAGCCGCGAAGGCTCGTACGACCAGTACGTCTACGTGGCGCCCGGTCCGCTGAAGCTGCAGCTCCCCGCGACGCCGGGCGACTACGAGCTGCGCGTGTGCGGCGCCGCCAGTCCTTATCCCACGCTGGCGCGCCAGGCGCTGCGCATCGAAGGCGTGGCGGCCAAGGTGTCGGCCGCCGCCACGCTCAAGGCCGGCGCCGAGTTCGAGGTGAGCTGGACCGGCCCCGACAACCCGCGCGACTACATCACCATCGGCGACGCCTCGCGCAAATACCTCGACTACAAGTACACGAAAAACGGCAGTCCCCTGAGGATCACCGCGCCCGACAAGCCCGGCGAGTACGAGGTGCGCTACATCCTCGGCCAGGGCGACACCGTCATCGCGACCCAGAAGGTGACCGTGGGCGCAACTTCCGCCTCGGTGACGGCGCCCGCGCAGGTCGCCGCCGGCGCGGCGATGAAGATCGGCTGGCAAGGCCCGGGCAATCCGCGTGACTACCTGACGGTGGTCAAGGCTGGCGCGCCCGAGCAGACCTGGGGCCGTTACGAATACGTCAGCAAGGGCAATCCGCTCACGCTGACCGCTCCGGATGCGCCCGGCGACTACGAAGTGCGCTACCTGTCGGCCACCAACCTGACGCTGGCGCGCGCCAGGGTGACCGTCGGCGCGGTGAGCGGCACGCTCGACGGCCCGGCGCAGGTGGTCGCGGGCGATGCCTTCAAGGTGGCCTGGAAAGGCCCGGACAATCCGCGGAATTTCATCACCGTCGTGAAGCAGGACGCGCGCGAAGGCAGCTACAGCGCCTCGTACGCGTACACCTTGCCGAAGCACGACGCGGTGAACCTGTTCGCGCCTCTCGAACCCGGCGACTACGAGCTGCGCTACTCGACGGCCGAGTCTTACTACACCATCGCGCGCGCGCCGCTCAAGGTGGTGCCGGGCAAGCAGCAACCGGGCAAGGTGGCGGTCACGCTCGCACCGGGCGCGAAGAACGTCACGGGCGCGGTGGAGCTGATCCTCGATGCCTCCGGCAGCATGCTGCAGAAGCTGGGCGCGACGCGGCGCATCGACATCGCGAAGCAGACGCTGGCCAAGCTCACCTCCTCCACCATACCGGCCGGCACGCCGTTCGCGCTGCGCGTGTTCGGACGCGAGGTGGACTCCTGTCAGACCGTCCTCGACGTGCCCGTGGGACCGCTGAATCCGGCCGCCGTGAACGCGCGTATCGCGGCACTCAGCGCGAAGAACGGCGCGAAGACGCCGATCGGCGCGTCGCTCGCCAGGGCGGCGGACGACCTGAAGTCCGTGCAGGGCGAGAAGCTCATCGTGCTCGTCACCGACGGCGAGGAGACCTGCGGCGGCGATCCGGCGGCGGAGATCGAGCGGCTGCGCAAGACCGGCATCGGCACGCGCATCAGCATCGTGGGCTTCGCGCTCGACGACGAGCAGCTGGCGGCGACGTTCCGGCGCTGGTCGGATCTCGGCGGCGGGGCGTTCTTCGACGCCAAGGACGCCGCGGCGCTCGAGAAGTCGCTGGCCGCGGCGCTGCGTCCCGGCTTCGAAGTCGTGAACGCGCAGGGCCTGGTGCTGGCGAGCGGCGTGGTGGGCGGCGATCCGGTCAGCGTGCCGGCGGGTGACCACCGCGTGCGCGTCAGGGGACGTACGGATGCGGGCAAGTCCGTGGTCGTGAAGCCGCAAGAGACGGCCAGCGTGATGCTCTAGTTCGCCGCGCGATCCACGGCAACCGCGCCTCGGGCCGTCGCACGCGTATGGCGCCGTCGGCGGAGGATGATCAGGCCTGTCCCCGTTTGCTAGGAAACGGGGAATGTCCCCATTACTGCGAGACGAGCATGTCGCAGAGCGTCGCGGGGTCGACGGGCTTCACCAGGTGCATGTCGAAACCTGCCTCGCGTGAGCGACGGCGATCGACCTCCTGTCCCCAACCGGTCAGCGCCACCAGCACGGCGGCGCGGCCCCAGCTCTCGGCGCGGATGCGGCGCGCGACTTCGCAGCCATCGAGCTTCGGCATGCCGACGTCGAGCACCACGATCTCCGGCCGGCGCAGGCCGGCGAGCTGCAGGGCCTCTTCGCCGTCGGAGGCGCAATGCACCTCGTGCCCCTCCATGCGCAGCATCAGCGCCAGGCTCTCGAGCGCATCCTGGTTGTCATCGGCGATCAGGATGTTGCGGCGCACGGGCAGCGGCGTTTCGGCATCCGGCGCCACGACCTTCGGCTCGGCCGGCTGCACCACCTCGAGCAAGGGCAGGCGCACCATGAATTCACTGCCCTGGTCCGTGCCGGCGCTCGCGGCGCGGATCTCGCCGCCGTGCAGTTCGACCAGCGCGCGCACCAGTGCCAGGCCGATGCCGAGACCGCCGGTCGTCGAGACGCGCTCGGAGGGAATCTGCGTGAACAGCTCGAAGATGCGCGGCATGGCCTCGGGCGAGATGCCGATGCCGGTGTCGCGCACCACGATCTCGGCGTGACCGGCATTCGCGCGGGCGGCGAGCACGATGCCGCCGCCCTCGCCGGTGTACTTGGCGGCGTTGTGCAGCAGGTTGCCGACCACCTGCGCCAGGCGCACCGGATCGCCGCGCACGACCAGCGGCTCGTCGCCGGCATTGATCTCCAGGCGCTGGCGCTTCTGCTCGAGCAGCGGCTGCACGGTCTCCACCGCCGAGGCCAGCACGTCGCCCACCTTGACCGGCTCGCTCAGCAGCACGATCTTGCCGCGCGCGATGCGCGACACGTCGAGCAGGTCGTCGACCAGGCGGATCATGTGCTTGAGCTGCCGCGCGATCACGCCGCGCGACCAGATGATCTTCGGATCCTGCGTCTCGCCCTGCATCAGCATGTGCGAGGCATTGCGCAGCGGGGACAATGGATTGCGGAGCTCGTGCGACAGCATCGCCAGGAACTCGTCGCGCTTGACCACGGCCTCCTTGAGCGAATTCTCGGCGCGGATGCGCTCGCGCACCTCGCTTTCGAGCGACTGGTTGCTGCGCGACAGCTCCTCGTTGGCCTTGCTGAGCCGCGCGTTGATCTCCTCGAGCTCGCGCGTCTTCTCCGACTGCAGCGCGTAGTTGGCCTCTTCCAGCCGCCGGATCGATTCGGCCAGCTCCTTGTTGACGTTCTGCAGCGCGCGGCGCTGCCGGTCGAGCTCGATCAGCACCGCCACCTTGCTGCGCAGGATCTCCGGAACCACCGGGATGTACACGTAGTCGATGGCGCCGGCCTTGTAGCCCTTGAGCCGGTCGAATTCCGTGACGTGCACGCCGGTGACGAAGATGATGGGCGTGGTCTCGAAGCGCGGGTGGTCGTGGATCAGCGCCGCGGTCTCGAAGCCGTCCATGCCCGGCATCTTCACGTCGAGCAGCACCACCGCGAATTCCTGCTTCATCAGCGCTTCGAGCGCCTCGAGGCCGGAATTCACCGCCACCAGGTTGTGCCCCAGCGGCTCGAGGATCGCGCGGTAGGTGAGCAGGCGCGCGGGCTGATCGTCCACCAACAGGATGTTGGCGGCGTCGTGTCCGTGCGGGATCGGCAACGGTTCGCTGCTCATGGCACTCCTTCGGGCTTCACGGGTGCAGCCACATCCTGACCAGCGACAGCAGCTGCTCGGTGTTCACGGGCTTGGCGACGTAGTCGGAGGCGCCGGCCTGCAGGCACTTCTCGCGGTCGCCCTTCATCGCCTTGGCGGTCAGTGAAATGATCGGCAGGCGGCGGAACGCGGGGACCTCGCGGATGCGCCGCATGGTCTCGTAGCCGTCCATCTCCGGCATCATCACGTCCATCAGGATCAATGACAGGTCGCGGTTGCTTTCCAGCAATCCGATGGCGTCGTGGCCGTTGGTCGCGGTGATGACGTGCATGCCGTGACGCTCGAGCAGGCTGTTGAGCGCGAAGATGTTGCGCACGTCGTCGTCGACCACCAGCACCTTGCGGTTGCGCAGCGGCTCGTCGCTGGCGTGCAGCTGCTGCAGCATGCGCTGCTTGGCCTCGGGCAGCCGCGCGACCTGGCGATGCAGGAACAGCGCCGTCTCGTCGAGCAGCCGCTCCGGGCTCTGCACGCCCTTGAGCACGATGCTCCTGGCACGCTGGCGCAGCTCGGCCTCCTCGTCCGCCGACAGCTCACGCCCCGTGAACACCACGATCGGCACGTCGCGCAGGCGCTCGTCGCGCTGGATCTCGGAGAGCAGGTCGAATCCCGAGATGTCGGGCAGCTTCAGGTCGAGGATGACGCAGTCGAACTTGCGTTCGCGCAGCAGCTCCAGCGCCTGGGCGCCGGTGCCGGCGCGCGTGATGCGGATGTCGTCGCCCGCAATCAGTGCCTCGATGCTCGTCTGCTCCGCCTCGTCGTCCTCGATGACCAGCAGCTCGCGCACGCGCGGCTCGATGAAGGCGCGCACGCGCTCGAACACGTCGCCGAGGCCCTCGACCGAGGTCGGCTTGGTCATGAACGAGAACGCGCCGCGCTCGAGGCCGTACTGGCGCTCCTCCTCGATGGTGAGCACCTGCACGGGAATGTGTCGCGTGGCCGGGTCGTGCTTCAGCTGGTTCAGCACGGTCCAGCCGAGCATGTCGGGCAGGAAGACGTCGAGCGTCACGGCCGCCAGGTCGAACTTTTGCGCCAGTGACAACGCCTCGGCGCCCTCGTGCGCCACCAGCGCCTTGAAGCCCTGGCGGCGCGCCGCCTCGAGCAGCATGCGCGCGTAGGCGCGGTCGTCCTCGACGATCAGCACCGGCCGCTCACCCTCCTCGAGCGCATCGCGGTCGTCCTCGACGTGCTCGGCGGGCGCCGGCAGCTTGCCGCCGGGCAGCGGGGCGGGCGCCGGCTGCTTGGCGAGCGCGGGCGTGGCGCGGCCGTAGGCGGCACCCTGGTAGGCCAGCGGTAGATAGAGCGTGAAGGTGCTGCCCTGCCCCGGCACGCTCTTGAGCCGGATCTCGCCGCCCAGCAGGTGCGCCAGCTCGCGGCTGATCGCGAGGCCGAGGCCCGTGCCGCCGTACTTGCGCGCGGTGCCCGCGTCGGCCTGCTGGAAGGCCTCGAAGATGATCTTCTGCTTCTCGGGCGAGATGCCGATGCCGGTGTCGCTGACCGCGAACTCCACCACCTGCTTGGCCTGCGACAGCACCGGGTGGTCGGCGCTCCAGCCGAGCATGGCCGGACCCACGTGCAGCCGCACGCTGCCCTGCGCGGTGAACTTCATGGCGTTCGACAGCAGGTTCTTGACGATCTGCATGAGCCGC
>DASTHJ010000496.1:0-3875 GCA_035718265.1 Steroidobacteraceae bacterium
GACGTACCAGCCCTGGCGCAGCCACTGGCCTACGGACTTGGCCTGCGGGAACAGGTCGGCTACCGCGACGCCGGCTGAGGAACCGAACCAGATCATCGATCCGCCGTACCCGACGGCATACGCCAGCGCACCCCAGTCGTATCCGCCCTGCTCGAGCGCGAGCCGCGTCAACGGGATGTTGTCGAAGACCGAAGAGACCACGCCGAGCCCGAAGGCGGTCGCGGGCGAGGCGGCTGGCAGACTCTCGACCGGCATCATCGAGGCCGCCAGCACCAGCGCGAGCAGGAACGCCGCGCCGCGCGCCGCGCGCGGCACGATGGCCCAGTCGGGCCGGCGCCAGGGCGCGAGCAGCAGCAGGATGCCGATGACCGTGGCGCCGATGTACGGAAATTGCTCGCCGCGGCCCTGCGGCAGCGTATTGGCATACAGGTTCGCGGCCACCGCACCGGCGAGGATCACCAGCACGATGACCGCGCGCGACGCGTCGACGTGCGCCTCCCTGGACGGATCGCGGATGATGGGCGAAAGCTGCTGCTGGCGGCGTGCGGCGGGAATCGCGAATGCCAGGAAGGCGACGAACGCGGCGACGTAGGCGTGCAGCACGTGCAATGGCGACACGCCGTCCAGCCACATCATCGTCGTGGTCGTGTCTCCCACCACGCTGCCGGCGCCGCCGGCATTCGCGGCAGCCACGATGGCTGCCAGGTATCCGATGTGCACGCGGTGCCGGTACACGATGCCGGCCACGGTGGCGCCAATGATCGCGGCGGCGATGTTGTCGAGGAATCCCGACAGCACGAACACGATGGCGAGCAGCAGCAGTCCGCCCTTCCAGTCGTCCGGCAGCACCCGCGGCATGAGTTCCGGGATACCGCTCAACTCGAAGTGGCGCGACAGCAGCGCGAAGCCCACCAGCAGGGCGAACAGGTTGGCCAGCAGCACCCATTCCTCCCCGATGTGCCCGAGCAGGCCCATGGGACCGGTGGCGCCGTGGAAATCGCCGAATGCGAGCTTCCACGCGGTGATCAGCAACAGGCCGGACAACGCCACCTGCAGCGTGTGCCGGTGGAAGATCGCGACGCCGAGCAGCGTCGCGCCGAACAGCACGAACTCGAACGGGAACGGCATCAGGCCAGCGCCGGGCAATGCGCGGCGATCACGCCGCCCTTCACCGCCTCCGTCATGGTCGCGATGTCCGGTGCGAGGTAACGATCGATGTCGTAGTGCGGTACGCGGGCGCGGATGTCGCGCATCACGCGCTGCAGCCGCTCCGAGGTGACGATCGGCGCGCGCAGGTCAACACCCTGCGCGGCCGCGAGCAGCTCGATGGCCAGGATGGTGGCCGTGTTCGCGCACAGCTCGCCGAGCTTGCGGGCGGCGAATGTCGCCATGGAAACGTGATCCTCCTGGTTGGCCGAGGTGGGCAGTGAATCGACGCTGGCCGGATGCGCCAGCAGCTTGTTCTCGGAGGCCAGCGCCGCGGCCGTCACGTGCGCGATCATGAAACCGGAATTGACACCGCCGTCCTTCACCAGGAACGGTGGCAGCCCCGAGAGTGTCGCGTCGATCAGCAGCGCGATACGTCGCTCGGCGAGCGCGCCGATCTCGGCGACCGCGAGCCCCAGGTTGTCGGCCGCGAACGCCACCGGCTCGGCGTGGAAATTGCCGCCCGACAGCACCTCGCCAGACTCGGGGAACACCAGCGGGTTGTCCGAGACGCCGTTCGCCTCGCGCAGCAGCACGGCGCGCGCCGCCTCGATCTGGTCGCGGCAGGCGCCCATGACCTGCGGCTGGCAGCGCAGCGAGTACGGGTCCTGCACCTTGCCGCATTCGCGGTGGCTGGAGTTGATGGGGCTGTCGGCCAGCAGCTCGCGGTAAGCCGCGGCGGCGGCGATCTGCCCCGGGTGGCCGCGCAGCTCGTGGATGCGCGCATCGAAGGGGCTGGCCGAGCCTTCGGCGGCATCCACCGACAGTGCGCCGGCGACGATCGCCGTGGCGTACAGGTCGTCGATGGCGAACAGGTTCCACAGCGCCAGCGCCGTCGACGTCTGCGTGCCGTTCAGCAGCGCCAGGCCCTCCTTGGCCGCGAGCGTGATGGGCCGCAGCCCCGCGCGCTTCAGGCCCTCCTGTGCGGTGAGGACGGAACCGGCGCATTCCACCTCGCCCACGCCTAACAACACCGTGGACAGGTGCGCGAGCGGCGCCAGGTCGCCGCTCGCGCCCACCGAGCCTTTCGAGGGCACGCGCGGCAGCACGTCCGCGTTGTACAACGCCAGCAGCGCATCGACCAGCTCGCGGCGCACGCCGGAAAAGCCGCGCGCCAGCGCCACGATCTTCAGTGCCAGCATCAGCCGCACCACCCCGGCGGGTAGGGGATCTCCGACACCGACGGCGTGCGAAAGCACCAGGTTGCGTTGCAGGAGTTCGAGCTGGTCGTTCGGAATGTGGGTCTGTGCCAGCCGTCCGAAACCGGTGTTCACGCCGTAGGCGGGTTGGCCGCGAGCGACGATCTGCGCCACCGCCGCCGCTGCGCGGTCGATGTCGCGGCCCGCGGCTTCCGACATCGCCAGCGTGAGTCCACCGCGCGACAAATCGCGCAAGGTGGCGAAATTGACGGGCTTGCCGATCTCGAGCATCGGGCGATGATGCCAGAGGGCCGGTAGAATTCGTGCATCGGATTCCAGGGTCCTCGCCATGGCCATTGCCCGTCCCGGAGTACTGTCCCTCATCTTCTTCCTGACCGCCTGCAATACCCCAATGAAGCAAACGCCCGCAGCTCTGCCGCTCGATGCATCCGTCACTCCGGCACCACGACCTCCGGTCGCGGTGCGCGTGCCTCACCAGGTCTCTTCACCCAACGGCAGCCGCGAGGACGAGTACTACTGGTTGCGCGACGACATGCGCGAAGACCCGCAGATGCTCGCCTACGTGCAGGCCGAGAACGCGTATGCCGACCAGATGCTGGCGCACCTGAAGCCGCTGGAGACCAGGCTCTACCAGGAAATCGTCGGGCGCCTGCAGCAGGACGATTCCACGGTGCCGTACCTCATGAACGGCTTCTGGTACTACCGCCGCTTCGAGACCGGCAAGGAATACCCCATCTACGCGCGCCGCAAAGGTACGCGGGATGCGCCCGAGGAAATCCTGCTCGACGTCAACGACATGGCCCGCGGCCACGACTTCTTCGAAGTGGGTGAGATCGCCATCAGCCCGGATGGCACGAAGATGGCGTGGGCCGAGGACACCATCGGCCGCCGTCAATACGTCGTGCGCGTCAAGGACCTCGCCACGCACCAGCAGCTGCTGGTCGAGATCCACAACGTCGAGAACAACATCGCCTGGGCCAATGACAACGAGACCTTCCTGTACATCGAGAAGCATCCGGAGACCCTGCTCGGCTACCGGGTGCGCAGCCGCCGCATCGCGCGCGAATCACCTGCCGGCGCGGATCCACTGGTCTGGGAGCAGGACGACGACAGCTTCTACACGCACGTGTACCGCACCAAGGACGACCGCTACCTGATCATCCACACGCAGAGCACGGTGTCCTCGGAGGCCTGGTTCGCCGATGCCTCGGACGCCAGGCTCGCATTCCGCGTGTTCCTGCCGCGCGAGCGGGATCACGAATACCAGGTGGAACACGCGAACGATCGCTGGATCGTGCGCACCAACCACCGGGCGAAGAACTTCCGCATCGTGGCCGTGCAGCCGGGCGATGAAGGCGACCGGGCGAAGTGGCAGGATCTCGTGGCGCATCGCGAGGATGCCTTCGTCGACGCCTACGAAGTGTCGAAGCGCTTCCTCGCCATCGAGGAGCACTCCGGCGGGCTGCGCAAGCTGCGGCTGCGCTCCTGGGACGGAGCCAGGGACGTGTT
>DASTHJ010000497.1:0-3061 GCA_035718265.1 Steroidobacteraceae bacterium
GGCTACGTGCAGGCGGCGAGCGGCCGGCGCTACGTGGTGGTGGCCATCGTCAACCACCCGAATGCCGGGCGCGGCTCGGCCGCACACGACGCGCTGATCGACTGGGTGTATCGCACGGGCTGAAACGCCGCTGGGCGGGCAGTCCGTATAATGCCGCCCTTATGTCGGCCACATCTTCACGCGTACCGGTCACGGTACTCACGGGCTTTCTTGGCTCCGGAAAAACCACGCTGCTGAACCGCATCCTGTCGGAACGGCACGGCAAGCGCATCGCGGTCATCGAGAACGAATTCGGCGAGGTGGGCGTCGACAGCGAGCTGGTGATCGGCGCCGAGGAAGAGCTGTTCGAGACCAACAACGGCTGCATCTGCTGCACGGTGCGCGGCGACCTGATCCGCATCCTCGGGCAGCTCATGAAACGCCGCGACCGGTTCGACTACATCCTGATCGAGACCACCGGCATGGCGGACCCGGGTCCGGTGGCGCAGACCTTCTTCCTCGACGACGAACTGAAGACCCGCTTCCAGCTCGATGCCATCGTGACCATGGTGGACGCAAAGCATTTCGAGCAGCACGTGGACGAGCTGAAGGAGCCTGCCGAGCAGGTGGCATTCGCCGACCTGGTGCTGCTCAACAAGACCGACCTGGTCGACGAGGCGGCGCTGGCGCGCATCGAGGGCCGCATTCGCGGCATCAACGGCACGGCGAAGATCCTGCGCACGAGGAACGCCGACGCGCCCATCGAAAGTGTGCTGAACGTGGGCGCGTTCGACCTGAATCGCGCGCTCGCCGTCGACCAGGCGTTCCTGGAGCCGGAGTATCCGTTCGAGTGGGGCGGCATCTACCAGCTCGAGCCGGGCGACTATCTACTCAAGACCGCCGGCGAGCACGACCATGCCGCGCACGAGCACGGCGATGCGCATGATCACGAACACGAACACGAGGGACACTCGCATGCGGACCTCGACGTGGTCGTATTCCCGGTCGCGGCAGCCACGCCCGGCGAGCTGGCCGCGGCGATCGAGCCGGCGGTGCGCGCGTTCGCCGAGCCCGCGACGGTCGTACCTTGTCACGGCGCGCTCGATCCGCTGCCCGGCCATTTCGCGATCGACGTTTCCCATCCCGGCGCGGATTTCTGGCTGAAGATCCCGCAGGCCGGTGCGTACGCCGTGTTCTGCGAGCATCACCCGGCGGAGTTCGGGCTGCAGGTGGAAGGCCTGCAGCCCGCCGCAGAAAGGCGCTTCGCCTCGCACCATCACGAGGACGAGATCAGCTCCATCGGCATCAGCGATCCGCGCCCGCTCGATCCGGCGAAGCTCAACCAGTGGCTGGACTACCTGCTCAAGACGCGCGGCCAGGACATCTTCCGCATGAAGGGCGTGCTGAACGTCAAGGGCGAGGAGCGCCGCCACGTGTTCCACGGCGTGCACATGATGTTCGATGCGCAGGCGGAACGCCCCTGGGGCTCGGCGCCACGGCTGAGCCAGCTGGTGTTCATCGGTCGCGGTCTGGATCGTGGCGAGCTCGAAGCGGGCTTCGAGTCGGCCGTCGCCCGCTGATCCGATGGCCAAACAATCTCTTTCAGCCGCGCTCGAACCGCGCGCCGCCGCGCCTTTCGACGACTACGTGGTCGATTTCGCCTGGTCGCCGGACGGCAGCCACATCGCGATCGCGGGCGGTGAAGGCAAGGTGGGCCTGGCCAAGACCGGCAACGGCTCGCTGTCGCTCGCGGTCGTCGGCGAACACCTGATGGGCACGCTGGCGATCGGCTGGCAGCCGCATGGCCGGCGGTTCGCCACGGCGGGACAGGACGGCGCGGTCGCGCTGTGGGATGCGGAACCGGCGCGCGAGTTCATGCGCTGGAAGCCCGCGCCCGGCGCCACGCAAGCGCTCGTCTGGGCGCCGCGCGGGGATCTGCTGGCCACCGCGTCCGGCAAGACCGTGACGCTGTGGACCGCGGACGGCGACAAGGTCCACGCGTTCGCGCCGGCGCCCAGCACCGCCGCGGCGCTGGCCTTCGACCGCCCCGGCACGGATCTGGGCGTCGCCCTGAATGGCGGTATTGCGGTGCACCGCATCGAAAACTCGCGCTACGAAACACGACGCTACAAATGGCCGGCCGCGAGTCTCACGGTAAACTTCAGCGGCAATGGTCGATTTCTCGCGAGCGGCATGGCCGATGGCACCCTGCATTTCTGGAACCGCTCCACCGGCAAGGACTCGCAGATGCGCGGTTACGAGGGCCGCGTGCAGCTCCTCGGCTGGAGCGACAACAGCAGGTACCTGGCGTCCTGCACCGGCCACGAGATGGTGTTGTGGGATTTCTCCGGGCGCGGCCCGGAGGGCTCGAGGCCCCTGGTGCTGAGCGGACACACCGATCGCGTCGACGGTTTCGCCTGGCAGCCGGGTGGCGAACACCTGGCGAGCGGCGGGCGCGACTGGCGGCTGGTGCTGTGGCGACCGGGCAAGGCGCGCGAACCGCTCGACGTGCAGATGGTGGACGGCGAAATCAGTGCGCTGCGCTGGTCGCCGGACGGCAGGCGCCTGGCGGTCGGCGAGAAGCAGGGCCGCGTCACGCTCTTCGAAATGGTCGCGCGGTGAAAGACCCGGTGAAAGTCGAGCTGCGCGACCTGACGCCGGAGGAGCGCCAGCGAGTCCAGCTGCGCTTCGAAGAGCTCGCGGCCAGGCGCTTCGCGCCGAGCCCGAAGAAGCCTCGCCAGGAAGTCTGGTGGCCGCGCGCACCGCTCGACGGTCGCGCCTTGCCCGAGGGCATCCATCCGCCGGAGGGCGATCCGACGTTCAACGAATCCGCGCGGCTCGTCGGCTTCCTGAACGGCGTGTGCGGCGGCGAGTTCTACATCGCCAACCTGTCGGCGCCCAAACCGCATTTCCGGCACTCGGGAAAACTCGACGAGGGGCTGTCGCGCTGGTTGCGCACGCGCCTGGTGTCCAATCCGACCTGCCTGCTCGCCTCCAGCGTCGACGTGTTCCTGATCATGGACACGAAGATGCATTACTCGGTGATCGGTGCCTCGCCGGAGATCATCGAGAAGTTCGAACG
>DASTHJ010000498.1:0-2095 GCA_035718265.1 Steroidobacteraceae bacterium
GTGATGCCCGCGTTGTGCACCACTACGTCGATGCCGCCGAAATCCTTGAGGGTCTCCGAGACCAGCCATTCGAGGTCCTGCTGGTTGGTCACGTCGGTCGGCACCGCGATGGCGTCACCGCCGCGGCCGCGGCATTCCTGCGCCAGCGATTCGAGGCGGTCGCGGTCGCGCGCCGCCAGCGCCAGGCGTGCCCCATGCGCGGCGAGCGCCAGTGCGAGCGCGCGGCCGATGCCCTCGGATGCGCCCGTCAGAATGATCCTCCTGCCCTTCATGCATGGCCCTCCACGCGACTCGGCTACACTGCGCCGCCTAACATCATACGGGGCGTGTCGATGGGGTGGCTGCTGCGTCGGTTCTTCAGGCTCTGGGTGCGTGCGGCCGTGCAGCCGCCGGAGCCGCCGCCGGCGCTGTTGACCCCCGCAGTGCCCGTCTGCTACGTGCTGGAGCGCGATTCCATGGCGGACCTCGCCGTGCTCTGCAACGTGGCGGAGAAGCTGCGCCTGACCTGGCCGGAAAAGCGCTCCTCGAACCTGCCGGTCGAGCAGCGCCGCAGTTTCTTCGACGTGGGCCGTCGCCGGCGCTTCTGGGACGCGAGCGACCTGCGCCGCCCGCCGCCGTACCTGCTGGCGCTGGTCGAGGCGCTGCGTGCCGACCCGGCGAGCGACGTGCTGCTGGTGCCGACCGCGGTGTACTGGGGGCGTGCGCCGCAGAAGGAGGGCTCGTGGCTGCGCCTGCTGTTCGCGGAGAACTGGGCGCTGACCTCGCGCGCACGCAAGTTCTTCGCGGTCATGATCAACGGCCGCAACGTGATGGTGGAGCTCGGCGAGCCGATCAGCCTGCGTTCCATGCTGGACGGCGCGCCGGTGCAGGCGCAGGCACGGCGCGTGACGCGCGTGCTGCGCGGCGTGCTCCGGCGGCAGCGCGCCACGCGCATAGGGCCGGACCTCTCGCATCGGCGGACCATCGTGGCGCGCGTGTTGCGCTCGCGCGCGGTGCGCGCCGTGGTCGCCTCGGAGGCGAACGAGAAGCACGAGAAATACCGGCCGGGGCTGCTGCAGGCGCGCAAATACGCCTTCGAGATCGCAGCCAACTACTCGCACGCCTTCGTGCAGTTCGGCGAGAGGTTGCTCGGGCGCGTCTGGAACCGCGTGTACGACGGCGTGAAGTTCAACCACGGCGAGACCCTGAAGCAGGTGTCCGAGGGCAACGAGGTGGTCTACGTGCCCTGCCACCGCAGCCACATGGACTACCTGCTGCTGTCGTACATCATCTATCACCAGGGCTACGCGGTGCCGCACATCGCGGCGGGCATCAACCTGAACATCCCGCTGATCGGGCGCCTGCTGCGCAAGGGCGGCGCGTTCTTCATCCGCCGCACGTTCGCCGGCAACGCGCTCTACACCGTGGTGTTCATGAAATACCTCGCGGCCATCATGGCGCGCGGGCATTCCATCGAATATTTCATCGAAGGGGGCCGCTCGCGCACCGGCCGGCTGCTGCAGCCGAAGACCGGCATGCTGTCGATGACGGTGCGCAGCTACCTGCGCGACCCGGTGCGGCCGGTGGTGTTCCTGCCCGTGTATTTCGGCTACGAACGCATCGTCAAGGCGAGCACCTACATCTCCGAGCTGTCGGGCGCGCCCAAGAAGAAGGAAAGCTGGCTCGACCTGCTGGGCTCGCTGCGGGTGTTGCGCGAGCGCTTCGGCACCGTGCACGTCAACCTCGGCGAGCCCATCCGGCTCGACGAGCTGCTGGAGGCGCACCTGCCGCGCTGGCGCGAGCAGCGCTTCGAGGACGACACGCGCCTGCCGGCCGTGAATGCGCTGGTCGACGAGCTCGCCGGGTCGATCATGCGCGGCATCAATGCGGCCGCGGCCGTGACCCCGATCAACCTGCTCGCCACGGCGCTGCTGTCCACGCCGCGCGGCGCGCTGCCGGAAAGCGCGCTGACGCGCCAGCTCGACCTGTGCCTCAAGCTGCTGCGCAGCTCGCCCTACGGCCCGCGCGTGACGGTCACCGACGCGACGCCGGCCGAGATCGTCGAGTACGGCGAATCGCTGAAGCTGATCTCGCGCGTGCCTCACAAGCTGGGCGA
>DASTHJ010000499.1:0-4169 GCA_035718265.1 Steroidobacteraceae bacterium
ACTTTTTTTCGACAACGCAAACTGCGACGCCGACGTTGCGGCTGCCATCAACTCCCGACGGACATCGGGTGCATCCTGCAACTTTCCGAAATACCAACCGAGGTGTTTGCGTGCTACCCGAACGCCAGTCTCTTCGCCGTAGAAGTCGTAGAGGGATTCGAGGTGCGCGAGGATGGTATCGCAAATTTTTTGAAGTGGAAGTGCGGGCGCATTTTTTCCGTGAATCAAAAAAAAGTTGACATCACGGAAGATCCACGGCGAGCCATGCGCGGCGCGGCCGAGCATTACTCCTGTTGCGCCCGTGAAATCAAGCACCGCGCGCGCTTTCTGCGCGCCGTCGATATCGCCATTCGCAAATAGAGGAATTCCAATTCGTGATCTGATTTCGCGAATGGTTTCGTATTCCGCTTCGCCATCGTAAAAATCTTCGCGCGTGCGGCCGTGCACTGCGAGCGCTGCGATGCCACACGATTCAGCGAGTTGCGCGATGCGCACCCCGTTGCGCGCATCGCGCGTGAAGCCGGTGCGCATTTTCAGTGTCACCGGCACGCTGGAGGCGGCCACCACGCGTTGCAGGATCTGCGCGACCAGCGCCTCGTCGGTGAGCAATGCCGAGCCGCACAGGCGGTTGCAGACTTTTTTTGCGGGGCAACCCATGTTGATGTCGATGATCTGCGCACCGAGATCGATGTTGCGGCGGGCCGCCTCCGCCAGGGCTTGCGGATCGGCGCCCGCCAGCTGCACGACGCGCGGCACGGGCTCGCCCTCGTGGTTCATGCGCGCGCGGGTCTTTTTCGTCGTCCACAACCGCACGTCACTCGTGATCATTTCCGACGCGGCGAGGCCCGCGCCGAAGCGGCGCGCGATCACGCGGAACGGCCGGTCGGTCACGCCGGCCATCGGCGCGAGCAACACGTTCGAATCCAGCACATGCGGCCCGATGCGGATCATGAACGACGCGTTATTGGTTAAATCGACGAAGTGAACGCGCTCAGCCGGCGCTGCGCCGGCGCGCGTCGTGCGCACAGCCGATGTTGCCTCTGGCGCCGCGCAGGCAGGCGTCGATTTCGAAGCCGATCGCCGCCTTGCCTGGATCGATGACGTGCAACTCGGCATCGATGCGCTGGTCGGGCTCGAGCAGCCTCTGGCCCGCAGCGCGTGGTGGCAGGTATTCGCGCGGCTCGAGGTCGCGCGTGGCTACCGCATTGCCATAGCGGTCCTGCAGTGTCAGGCGAAGCAGCGGCAGCGGCTGCACGCGATCGCTGTCGTTCTGCACGGACAGCCGGACTCGCAGTCGCGTGCCCTCGCTGCCTTCCGCTTCGGCGCCGAGCTGCTTCACGGTATAGGCAGAAAGGTCCCAACGTGGCGTCGGCGTCGCGCCGAACCAGCCGTAGATCTTGCTGATCGTCGGCCCGAAAGTGTTGTTCAGCACCAGACTCTGCCGGTTGTGGTGCACGATCTGCAGCAGCAGCACCAGCGTCAGCAGTCCGATGCCCGCCGAGTATTGCCACGGCGGCCGCGTGGCCTTGGGCGCCTCGAGCAGCGGCTCGATCGCCGTGTCACCACTTGCCGCGGACACGCCCTTCACGTCGCGGGCGGCTCGCAGGACCGCCGGCTCCTCGCTGTCCTCATCGGCGACGGGATGCAATGCGGGACGGCGTGCCGTGCTGGACCGAAGTGCCTCCACCTCGGCTTCGGCGAACATTTCCTGGACCCAGGCCGGATCGGATTCCGCCGGCTCGGACTCGGAGAGAGCCTCGCGGTCCGGCTCGAATTGCGGCTCGGGCCCGGCCTCCTGCGCCAGCGGGGACTCCTCGATGACGGATTCGGCGTCGGCCGGGACGTCGTCGTCATCGAGCAGGGACCAATCGCCGCGCACGATGGTGTCGGTGTGCGGGGGCTCCGGCTCTTCGAATACCGGTTCGGGTTCTGGCGAGGGCTCGGGCTGCGGTTCCTCGGCCAGTACCACCGCCTCGTAGTTGCCCGAGCCCGTGTCGTGCTCGGCCCGCGAGGGCGAGACGAAAATCTCCGAGACGTCGGTCGCCGTCTCGTTGAACTCGAGGTTTTCTTCGGCCGGCGACGCCGGCTCTTCGAAGCTCAGTTCGAATTCTGGTGCGATCGATGCGCCATCCGATGCGTCCTCAGGCGCGGACTCAGGCTCGGAGGCGGGATCCGCTTCGGGTTCCGGAAAATCCAGCCCGGCGAGCGACTCCGGCTCCGGCTGCGGTTCCAGCTCCAGCGCTGACTCCGGCTCCGGCTCAGGTACGGGTCCTGGTTCTGGCTCGGGTGCCGGCGCAGGCTCGGGCTCGGTCATGGCCACGCCCGCGCCCATCGCCGGCTTCACGTCGGCATTCGGCGGGGTCTGGATGATGCGCTGGCGGGCGCTGTCGGAAGTGACGGTCGAGGGATCGCCTTCACGCAGCGCGATCAGCGCATTGAAGACGTTGGCGCAGCGACCGCAACGCACGTAGCCCTGTCCGGCGCGCAGGTCCACGGTCGTGACGACCAGGGTCAGCGTGCATTTGGGGCAGACGGTGAACAAGTGAGCTACTCCACGGAGGCTGGCTGACGGTTTCGCGTGCCGGCGAGCGCCGTCCAGCCGTCGCGCGTCGCGAACGGCGCGATATCAAACCATGCTGCGTGCGCGCGTGTCACCTCGTCGGCCTGCGTCGCGAGCAGGCCGGCGAGCACGATCTGGCCGCCGGGGCACGTCAGGGCCGCAAAGCGCGGCGCCAGCTCGCACAGCGGGCCGCACAGGATGTTAGCCAGCAGGATGTCGGCGCCGACCGGCAGCTCGGCATCCGTGGCTGCCACGTGCACGCGGTCGGCCACCTGGTTGGCGTCGGCGTTGTCACGGGTGGCCGTGAGCGCCTGTGGGTCGATGTCGAAGGCATGCGCGGCACGCGCGCCGAGTTTCACGGCGGCCACGGCCAGCACGCCGGAGCCGCAGCCATAATCGATGACGAGTTGTCCGTCGCGCACGTTCTGGTCGAGCCAGCCCAGGCACAGCGCCGTGGTCGGATGGGTTCCGGTGCCGAACGCCAGGCCAGGGTCCAGCCGCACGATGACCGCCCCCGGCGTGTGCACGTGCGAGTGATGCGGGGCCACCCACAGGCGCTTGCCGAAGCACATGGGATGGAAATCGCGCAGCCATTCACGCTCCCACATGCGGTCGGCGAGCGTCTCGACCGAAATGCGCCCAGGCGCAAGGCGCAGCACGTGCTCGAGGCCGGCCACGATTTCCTGCGGCTTGCAATCGAAGGAGAACAACGCCTGCAGGCGCGAATGCGGCCACAGCCGGAATTCCCCCGGCGCGGGCTCGAGAATCGGGTCGTCGTGCTGGTCGGTGTACGAGACGGCGAGTGCGCCGAGCCCGAGGCAGGCCTCCTCGACGCGCTCGGCATCGAGCCCGTCGAGGTCCAGGGTGACGGCCAGCTGTGGCATCACTTCAAACCGAGCCGACGCTCCAGGTAGTGGATGTCCTGGCCACCGCTGCGGAACGCCGCGTGCGTGAAGATCTCCTGGTGCAAGGCAGTGTTCGTCTTGATGCCTTCCACCACCATTTCGGCAAGCGCGTTGCGCATGCGCGCAATGGCCGTCTCGCGCGTGTCGCCATAGGAGATGACCTTGGCGATCAGCGAATCGTAGTGCGGCGGCACGTTGTAGCCGGAGTAGATGTGGCTGTCGACGCGGATGCCGGGGCCCCCGGGTGCGTGCCACAGCTTGATCGGCCCTGGCGAGGGCATGAAGGTCTTCGCATCCTCGGCATTGATGCGGCATTCGATCGCGTGGCCGGTGAGCTTGATGTCCTTCTGCGCGTACTTGAGCTTCTCGCCCGAGGCGATCAGCAGCTGCGCCTTCACCAGGTCGATGCCGGTGATCAGCTCCGTCACCGGGTGCTCCACCTGGATACGCGTGTTCATCTCGATGAAGTAGAACTCGCCGTCCTGGTAGAGGAACTCGAGCGTGCCGGCGCTGCGATAGCCGACGGCCTTGCAGGCCGCCACCACGCGCTCGCCCATCATCTCGCGCTGCTTGTCGGTGATGCCGGGCGCGGGCGCCTCTTCGATCACCTTCTGGTGACGGCGCTGCATGCTGCAGTCACGCTCGCCGAGGTGGATGACATTGCCGTGGTGATCGGCGAGCACCTGGAATTCGATGTGACGCGG
>DASTHJ010000500.1:0-30982 GCA_035718265.1 Steroidobacteraceae bacterium
GGTAGTCGCCGCGACGCTCCTTGGCGATCACGCGCTCGTAGATGCGCCCGGTCGTGAAATTGCTGTGCCGGCCGGTGGTGGTGCGCACGAAACGCTCGTAGTGGCCGAGATCGAGATCGCTCTCGGTGCCGTCGTTGGTGACGAACACCTCGCCGTGCTGGAACGGGCTCATGGTGCCCGGATCCACGTTGATGTACGGATCCAGCTTCACCATCGCGATCTTGAGGCCGCGGGCTTCGAGGATGGCGCCCAACGACGCGGCGGCGATGCCTTTTCCCAGCGAGGAAACGACGCCGCCGGTGACGAACACGTATTTGGTCATGGGATCCCGTCGCAAGATGAGTGAGTGGACGACGGGCCGGCAGGTTACCAAATCAGGCCGTCATCTGCCCGTCCATTTGAGCCGCGCGCGGCGCCGGGATTTGTCATTTGCCGACACGGATGCGTCCACCCAGCGGTCGCCGGCGGCGATGAGCCGATCGCCCGCGTAGACGAGCGGCAGCTGCGCACGCTGTTCGGGCGCGAGCTTCGCCGCCTGCAACAGCTTCTTGAGCGACTGCGTGCGCGCCCGCGGTCCGGGTCTTAGGGTTTCCCCGCCCCGGCGTGGCCGCACCTGCAACGTCGCCGGCAGGCGGTCGAGATCGAGGGGACCTGCGGGATCGTCGATCAGCGCGAGCGCGCTGTCCTCATTCAGGAGCAACTCTCGCTCGGCGCGCCAGCGCCATGATTTCAATGCAATTAACGCTCGGGACGCGTCTCGCTCTTCAGAAACCACTTCAACTTGCAGGCGACCGCCGCTGCGACGCAGGACGCCGCCGGGCCATTCGACGCGAGGTTGGGCATCGGCGCGTGCCGCGAGCAGCGCGCCGGACATCTGCGCGAGTTTGGCGGTCGAAGGCAGCTCGCACCCGGCGCCGGCGATGAAGGCTCGCAGCGCATTGCGCCGCCGTGCCGCGGGGAGCGCGCGCAGCACTGCCACGCTGAGCCCGGCGCCGTCGGCCGCGGCGGCGAGATCGCGCCGCGCAGCTGCGTCGAGGATTTTCCGCGCTTCGGCCATGTGGCGGGCGCTGCGCGCGATCGCGGCGTCGACGCCTTTCCAGCGCGACCTGATTTCCGGCAGCACGCGATGGCGCAGGAAATTGCGATCGAAACCCAGGTGCTCGTTGCTCGGATCCTCGATCCAGAGCAGGCGATTCCGCCGCGCGTAGCTCTCGATCTCGGTGCGGCTGACGTCCAGCAGTGGCCGCGCGATGTGACCACCACCGAACGGCGCGAATGCCGGCATGGCGGCGAGACCTGCCACCCCGGCGCCGCGAAACAGTTGCAGCAGCAGGGTCTCTACCTGGTCGTCGCGGTGCTGGGCCGTAACCAGCACCTCGCCGGGCCGCAGCGCCGACTGCAATGCTGCATAGCGCGCGTCGCGTGCCGCGGCTTCCGGAGAAGCGCCGGGCGCCAGCTGGACCTTGACGCGCAGGCGGGTGAACGGCAGCCGCCAGGCGCGCGCCTGTCGCGCGCAATGCCGGCTCCACTGCACGCTGGCGGATTGCAATCCATGATCCACGTGCACGAGGCGCAAGGCGCCGAGCATGCGCCGGGAGCGCATCAGTGCGTGCGCCAGCACCGTCGAGTCGACGCCGCCGCTGTAGGCCACCAGCACGCGGGGCCTGGGTCCGGTGAGTGCCACGAGATGCGCCGCGACGTTCGGCAATGGGTCGAAGCCGTGATCGGTCGCGACCATCGAGGTCCGTCCCCTTTTGCTAAGAAATGGGGACTGTCCCCATTCACCATTCAGTTCGCGACTTCGCTGTAGACGCCGAAGCCGTCGATGCGCGCATTGCGTTGCGCGCGCAGCTTCTCCGGCGGGAGCTGCTCGAGTTCGTCGAGGTGGCGGATCAGCGCGGCCTTGATGGAATCGGCGGTGGCCTGCGGGTTGCGATGCGCGCCGCCCACGGGCTCGGGCAGCACTTCGTCGACGAGCTTGAGCTTGGCGAGGCGATCGGCGGTGAGATTCATGGCGTCGGCCGCCACTTCCTTCTTGTCGGCGCTCTTCCACAGGATGGAGGCGCAGCCCTCGGGCGAAATCACCGAGTAGGTGGAGAACTGCAGCATCAGTAGCCGGTCGCAGACGCCGATGGCCAGTGCGCCGCCCGAGCCGCCCTCGCCGATCACGCAGCTCACGATGGGGATGCCCATCACGGACATCTCGAACAGGTTGCGCGCAATGGCCTCGGACTGGCCGCGCTCCTCGGAGCCCACGCCCGGATACGCGCCCGGCGTGTCGATGAAGGTGACGAGCGGCAGGCGGAAGCGCTCCGCCAGGTGCATGAGCCGCAGTGCCTTGCGGTAGCCCTCGGGTTTCGGCATGCCGTAGTTGCGGCGCACGCGCTCCTTGGTGTCGCGGCCCTTCTGGTGGCCGATGAGCATGACGGGCCGGTCGTCGAGCCGGGCCGGGCCACCGACGATGGCCAGGTCGTCGCCGTACATGCGATCGCCGTGCAGTTCGTGGAAGTCCTTGAAGATGAGGCTGGCATAGTCGAGCGTGTAGGGGCGTTGCGGGTGGCGCGCGAGCTGCGTGATCTGCCAGGGCGTGAGATTCGCGAAGATGCTCTGCGTGAGCTGCTCGCTCTTGGCCTGGAGGCGCGAGATTTCCTCCTGGATGTTGACCGCCGAGCCCGACGGAACGTGCCTCAGTTCTTCGATCTTGGCTTCGAGTTCGGCAATCGGCTGCTCGAAATCGAGGAAATTCACTGCCATAGGGGCGCGAGGATAGCAGACGGGGGGATTGCTGATCCGCCGGTCACCGGGAACGCAGCGGCCTCGAGGTCCGTCTCTTTTTGCTAGGAAACGGGGACTGTCCCCATTTCAATGACGGGGGCGGTCACGGGCGGCGGGCTGTACAGCACGGCGATGCGCCCGCGGCCCAGCAGCGATTCGAGCGCCTCGATGAGCGCGGGCGTGGGACGCACGTTCCATTCCGCGCCGAACGAGAAAGTGCCCCGGGTGCCGGTGCCGTGATATTGCACGCCGATCTGGCAATTGCCGCCGCGATACTGCGCCAGCACGGCCTGCAGCTGCTCGAGCGGCAGGCGGTCGGCGGATTTCACCTTGAGCACGATGCGCCGCGCTTCCTTCTCGCGCAGCCGTTCGAGCTCGCTGACCTTGGTGGCGCGCAGCACCCAGGTATTGGCGAATTCGTCGAAGCGCAGCTTGCCCTCCACCAGCAGCAGCGCGTCCTTGACGAGCAGCTCACGGAACTGCTGGTACTGCTCGTCGAAGAAACTCACCTGGATGCGGCCGGAATCGTCGTCCAGCGTGATCTCGGTGCGCGGCCCGCGCTTGCGGATTTCCTCGAGCACCCCGGCAATGGCGACGTTCCTGCCGCCGAAGAACGCACGGCCGCCCTCGGCGCTGCTCGCGGGCCGGTCCTGCTCCAGGTAGTCGTTGATGCGGCCGGTGATGAAGCGCGGCAGATCGTTGACGAAGCGGTCGATGGGATGACCGGAGATGGCGCGACCCAGCGTCTCGCGCTCGGCGCGCAGCCGCACCACGTCGCTCCATTCGGGCTGGTCGGGCACGCGCGCCCGCACCGCCTCGGGCGCGTGCGCGGTAGATAGACCGAAGATGTCGTGCTGGCCGGTCTCGTTGGCCTTGCTGTTCTGCTCGCCGAGCGCGAGCGCCGCGTCGAGCCGCTTCATCAGCGTGGCGCGGTTGGCGGCGAGGCCGTCGAGGCTGCCGGACTTGATCAGCGCCTCGAGCACGCGCCGGTTGACTTTCGACAGGTCGAGCCGACGGCAGAAGTCCTCGAGGCTCGAATACTCGCCGCGCGCGCGACGCTCGCCGACGATGGCCTGCACCGCGCCCTCGCCCACGCCCTTGATGGCGCCGAGACCGTAGCGGATGGTCTTGTCGTCCACCACGGTGAATTCGTACGCGGACAGGTTGACGTGCGGCGGCAGCACCGTGAGGCCGACTTCCTTGCGGCAGTCGTACAGCAGGCCGACCACCTTGTCCGTGTGGTCCATGTCCGCCGACAGCACCGCGGCCATGAAGGCCGCGGGCTCGTGCGTCTTGAGCCAGGCCGTCTGGTAGGACAGCAAGGCATACGCGGCCGAGTGCGACTTGTTGAAGCCGTAGCCGGCGAACTTCTCCATGAGGTCGAAGATGTACGCGGCCTGCGACTCGGGCACGTTGTTCTTCACGGCGCCGGCCAGGAAGATGCTGCGCTGCTTGGCCATCTCCTCGGGCTTCTTCTTGCCCATGGCGCGGCGGAGCATGTCGGCGCCGCCCAGCGTGTAGCCGGCCAGCACCTGCGCGATCTGCATCACCTGTTCCTGGTAAAGGATCACGCCGTAGGTGGGCGCGAGCACCGGCTGCAGTGAGGGATGCAGGTAGTCGATCGGCGGCGCATGCGGGTCGCCCTGGCCGTGCTTGCGCTCGATGAAGTCCCCCACCATGCCGGACTCGAGCGGACCCGGCCGGAACAGCGCGACCAGCGCGATGATGTCCTCGAAGGTATCCGGCTTCAGGCGCCGGATCAGGTCCTTCATGCCGCGCGATTCCAGCTGGAACACCGCGGTGGTCTTCGCGCTCTGCATGAGCTGGTAGGTGGGCGCATCGTCCATCGGCAGCGCCGAGATTTCGAACGGCGGCTCGCCCTTCTCGGCGCGCCGTGCGTTGATCAGCTTGACGGCGCGGTCGATCACGGTGAGCGTGCGCAGGCCGAGGAAGTCGAACTTCACGAGGCCCGCCGCCTCGACGTCGTCCTTGTCGAACTGCGTGACCACGCTACCGCCCTGCTCGTCGGCGTACAGCGGCGCGAACTCGGTCAGGCGCGAGGGTGCGATGACCACGCCGCCGGCGTGCATGCCGGCATTGCGCGTCAGCCCTTCGAGGCTCTTCGCCAGGTCGATGAGATTGCGGATCTCCTCGTCTTCCCGGTACAGCCGCTTGAGCTCGGGCTCCTTCTCGAGCGCGTCGTCCAGCGTGATGCCGAGCTCGAACGGAATCAGCTTGGCGATCTTGTCGACGTAGCCGTAGCCGAGGCCGAGCACGCGGCCCACGTCGCGCACCACGGCCTTGGCCGCCATGGTGCCGTAGGTGATGATCTGCGAGACCTTCTCGCGACCGTACTTCTGCGCCACGTACTCGATCACGCGGTCGCGGCCCTCCATGCAGAAGTCGACGTCGAAGTCGGGCATGGAGACGCGTTCGGGATTCAGGAAGCGCTCGAACAGCAGGTCGTACTTGAGCGGATCGATGTCGGTGATCCCGAGGCTGTAGGCCACCAGCGAGCCGGCACCCGAGCCGCGGCCCGGCCCCACCGGCACGCCATTCCCGCGCGCCCACTTGATGAAATCCGCGACGATCAGGAAGTAGCCCGCGAAGCCCATCTTGCTGATCACCGCGAGCTCGGTGTCGAGCCGCTCGCGGTATTCCGCGAGGCGCGCGCGTTGCGCGGCGTCGAACGCCTGTTCGCGCGCCGCGAAGCCGCGCAGCGCTTCCTCGCGGATGTGGCTCTCGACCGAGACGCCCTCGGGCAGCGGATAGATCGGCAGGCGCGATTCGCCCAGCTTGAGCGGCAGCGAGCAGCGGCGCGCGATGACCACCGAGTTCTGCAGGGCCTCGGGAATGTCGGCGAACAGCGCGGCCATCTCCGCCGGCGAGCGCAGGTATTGCGCCTCGGTGTACCTGCGCGGCCTGCCCGGGTCGGCGAGCTGCGTGCCGTCGGCGATGCAGACGCGCGCCTCGTGCGAGTCGAAGTCCGTGGGCTGCAGGAACCGCACGTCGTTGGTGGCGACCACCGGGATGCCGGTCTCGTGGCTCAGGTTCACGCAGCCTGCCACGTGCGTCTCGTCATCGGGGCGGCCGAGACGCTGCAGCTCGAGGTAATAACGATCGCCGAACAGCGCCTGCCATTCGCGGGCGAGCGTGCGCGCCTCCGCGTCGCGGCCGGCGAGCAATGCCCGTCCCACGTCGCCTTCGGCGGCGCCGGACAGCGCGATCAGGCCGGCCGTGGTTTCGGCATCGAGCCAGCCCGGGTCGATGAGCGGCACGCCGCGCTCCTGCCCCTCGAGCCAGGCGCGCGTCACCAGGTTGGCGACGTTCTGGTAGCCACCCGGATCCTTGCACAACAGTGTCAGGCGCGCGGGCGCGCTGCGTTCGGCGCGCGAGCGCAGCAGCACGTCCACGCCGATGATGGGTTTGACGCCGCGCTTCAGCGCCTCGCGATAGAACTTGACCATCGCGAACAGGTTGTTCTGGTCGGTGACGGCGATCGCCGGCATGCCGAGCTCGGCGGCGCGTTCCACCAGTTCCGGGATGCGGACGACGCTGTCCTTGAGCGAGTACTCGGTATGCAGGCGGAGATGAACGAACGCGGGCTGCATACTCGACGACATGGCGCGCGAGTTTATCAACGAATGCGTGGATCAAGGCGCTGGCCAATGCGCCGCGGCCATGGGCGCACGATCCGCCCCGACGCGTGATCGGGATTCGTGGGTGTCGCATGCAGGCCGCCGGGTTCCGCGGCCTCGTTCCCGGTTCGCGAACTGAGAGCGCGTTCACAGGACCGCCGGATCCGGCCGAGGCGCTTTTCCGCGAACTTGTGAGTCGTTTCAACGGAGTAGCGCCGCGCCGGGCCGATAATTCCTGCTCGTCGAAGAACCGGGGACATATTCCATGACGCGCTCACCCCAAGGCCGCATTTCGCGGCCGACCTGCGCAACTCCTTGATGCCCTGATGCGCATCCAGCGGCTGCAGACCCGGATCATCGTCTTTTTCGTGGCGCTGCTCGCGCTCGTGCAGGTGGCGGCGTTCTGGTTCGTGAATGCCGCGAATTCGAGCAACACGCACGCCAAGGTCGAGGAAGAGCTGACCGTCGGCCAGCGCGTGTTCGCGCGCCTGCTCGAGCAGAATGCCGACAAGCTGATGCTGACCGCCCGCGTGCTGGCGGCGGACTTCGCGTTCCGCGAAGCCATCGCCACGCACGACACCGGGACCATCGCCTCGGTGCTGACCAACCACGGCGCGCGCATCGGCGCCGACGCCATGCTGTTCGTCGACCTGGAGGGTCGCGTCGTCTCGGACACGCTGCGGCCCGGCGCGGACGTGCATCCTTTCGAATACCCGGCGTTGCTCGCGAGCAATCGCGCCAATGCCGGCATGGAAGTCCTCGACGGCCGCGCCTACCAGCTCGTGGCCGTACCGGTGCTCGCGCCGCTGCCCATCGGGCGCGTGGTCATGGGATTCGCGGTCGACGACAAGCTGGCGCGCGACCTGCGCCAGCTCACGGGGCTGGAAGTCACGTTCGCGCTGGATTCGGCCGACGGCTGGCGCGTGCTGGCCTCGACGCTCGATGCCGGCGGGCAGCGCGCGCTGCTCGCCTCGATGCCGGCGCGCTCCGGCACCGTGACACGTGTCGACCTGCAGCTTGACGACGGCGATCACCAGGCCATGGTGATCCCGCTGGTCGAAAACAACGCGCGGATCGTCGCCGTGCTGCACCGCTCGCTCGCCAGCGCGCTCGCCGCCTACGAGAAGCTGCGCAACACGCTGTTCGTGCTGGCGGCGATCAGCCTGGTGCTCTCGATCATCGGCAGCGTCGCGGTGGCGCGCAACATCACGCGCCCGCTCGAGACGCTGGCCGCCGCCGCCGCGCGCATCGAGCTCGGCGACTACGTGGAGCCGGTCGAGGTGCGCCGCGCCGACGAGATCGGCGTGCTCGCCTCGAGCCTCAACCACATGCGCGGCGGCATCGCCGAGCGCGAGGGCCGCATCCTCAAGCTGGCGTACGAGGATCCGCTCACCGACCTCGCGAACCGTTCGCGCTTCTCGAACGAGCTGGAGCGCGCCATCGTCGAAGCCCGCGCCGAGGCGGACGAGCGACATGCCCGGCTCAGCATCCTGATGATGGACCTCGACCGCTTCAAGTACGTCAACGACACGCTGGGCCACGGCGTCGGCGACCACGTGCTGCGCGAGGTCAGCCGGCGACTGGGCGACACGGTGACGGACGCCGAGTGCATCGCGCGCCTCGGCGGCGACGAGTTCGCGATCCTGCTGAAGTGCGGCAGCGACGCCAACTGCAGCGACACCGCGCGACGCATCATCCGGGCGCTCGAGGCGCCGATCCTCTACCAGGACCAGCCGCTGGACGTCGGCACCAGCATCGGCATCGCGCACTACCCCGAGCACGGGCGCGACGCGCAGACGCTGGTGCGCAACGCCGACATCGCCATGTACGCCGCCAAGCGCAACAAGGCCGGCTTCGCGATCTACGACCCGCACTACGACACCAGCCAGCAGGAGCACCTGTCGCTGCTCGGCGAGCTGCGGCGCGCGGTCGAGCAGGACGAGCTGCGCCTGTACTACCAGCCGAAGGTGTCGCTGCACTCGGCCAACATCAGCGCCGTCGAGGCGCTGATCCGCTGGGAACACCCGGTGCGCGGCCTGGTGCCGCCGTCGATGTTCATCCCGTTCGCCGAGCACACCGGTTACATCAAGCTGCTGACCCGCTGGGTGATCCGCGAGGCCGTGCGGCAATGCGGCGCCTGGCTGCGCGAGGACCTGCGGCTGCAGGTCTCCGTGAACATCTCGGCGCGCGACCTGCTGAACCGCGACCTGCCGTCCGAGGTCAGCGCGCTGCTGGCCGAGCACGGCGTGCCGCCCGCGCTGCTGTGCCTGGAGATCACCGAGAGCGGCTTCATGGAGGACCCAGGCAACGCGCAGAAGGTGCTCGACCGGCTGTCCGAGCTCGGCGTGCGCCTGTCGATCGACGACTACGGCACGGGCTATTCCTCGCTGTCGTACATCATGCGGCTGCCGGTGCAGGAGCTGAAGATCGACCGCTCGTTCATCTCGCGCATGGCGAGCGACGAGGAGATCTCCACCATCGTGCGTTCGACGATCGATCTCGGTCACAACCTCGGACTCAAGGTGGTGGCCGAGGGCGTGGAGGACCAGTCGGCGTGGAACCTGCTGCGCTCGCTCGGCTGCGACGATGCGCAGGGCTTCTACATGAGCAAGCCGCTGCCGTCCGAGGCGCTGGCACGCTGGATCCGCGCCAACGACGGCACCTGGTCGGGCCGCACGGCCGCGCGCCAGGCCTGATCAGAGATCTTCGACGTCGATCAGCCGCATGCCCACCGGCGAGAAGCTGCGCCGGTGCAGCGGCGTGGGTCCCAGCGCGTCGAGCGCTTCGACGTGGATGCGCGTGGCGTAGCCCTTGTGGCGCGACATCGAAAAGCCGGGATAGCGGTCATCCAGTTCGCGCATCAGCGCGTCGCGCGTGGTCTTGGCGAGGATCGAAGCGGCACTGATCGCCGGCACGCTGGCATCGCCCTTGATCACCGCCTTGAACAGGCACTCGAAATCCAGGCCGTGGCTGCGCGGACAGCGATTGCCGTCCACCACCACGCGCTGCGGCGGCACGCGCAGGCCCAGCAGCGCGCGCCGCATGGCCAGCATGGTCGCCTGGAAGATGTTGATGCTGTCGATTTCCTCGACGTCCGACCACGCCACCGAGTAGCACAGCGCGCGCGCGCGGATCAGGGCGGCGAGCCGCTCGCGTTCCTCGGGCTCGAGCGCCTTCGAGTCGGCGAGTCCGCGGACCCGGCGGCGGGGATCCAGGATCACCGCGGCCGCGACCACAGGTCCGGCCAGCGGACCGCGCCCCGCCTCGTCGACACCGGCGACGCGCAGCCGCACGCGCGGCCTGGACAGCCGCACCTTCACGAGGCACCCGGCATTTCGACGTGCGCCGTCCAGGCGGTCACCAGCTCGGCGATTTCCGCGGCCGCCTGCGCGGCGCCGCCGCGGCGCAACGTTTCGTGGATCTTCGCGAATTCTTCCTGCACTTGTGCAACGCGCTGCGGATGCTCGAACCAGTCCGCGAGCGCGTCGGCGAGGTTACCGGGACTGGCCTGCTCCTGGAAGAACTCGGGCACCAGCCGCGCATCCGCGAGCAGGTTCGGCTGCGAAAAATATCGGACTTTCACCAGGCCGAACTGCCGCAGCAGGAACGCGGTGATCGCGCCCAGGCGGTACGCGACCACCATCGGGCGCTTGCAGAGCGCGGCCTCGAGCGTGGCCGTGCCGGAGGCGACCAGCGCGACGTCGGCCGCGATCAGCGCGCGGCGCGCCTGGCCGTCGAGCATCCGCACCGCGGCGCGCGGCGCCAGCGTCGCACAGCGTTCGGCGAACAGGGCGCGCAGCTCCGGCGTCACCATGGGCGCCACGGTGACGAGTCCCGGATAACGCCCGGCCAGCAGTTCCGCGGCGCCCGCGAAGGCCGCGGCGAGGTGCTCCACTTCGCCGCGCCGACTGCCGGGCAGCACCGCGAGCACACGCGCCCCGGCGGGTATGCCGAGCTCGGCGCGCGCGGCCGCACGATCGACTTCGAGCGGAATCTCGTCCGCCAGCGGATGGCCGACGAAGGCGGCACGCACGCCGTATTCGCGGTAGAAGGCGGGCTCGAACGGGAACAGGCACAGCAGCAGGTCGACGGATTCGCCGATGGTGCGCGCACGTCCCGGACGCCACGCCCACACCTGCGGGCTCACGTACTGCACGGTTCTCAGGCCCTGCTGCTTCAGGCGTCGCGCCAGGCCGAGGTTGAATTCCTTGAAGTCCACGCCGACGAACACGTCGGGCCGCCACTCGAGGATGCGCCTCTGCAGCGTGCGCCGCAGGCGCAGCAGGCGCGGCAGGTGGCGCAGGACCTCCGTGAGACCCATGACCCCCAGTTCGCCGCTGTCGAACCAGGCGCTGCAGCCGGCGGCCTGCATCCTGGGACCCGCCACGCCGGCGAATTGCGCGTTCGGGAAGCGTCGACGCAGCGCCTCGATGAGTGCGGCACCCAGCGTGTCGCCCGATGCCTCGCCCGCCACCAGCGCGATGCGCATCAACGTACGAGGCTGCGGGTCGACTCGCCGATGAAGTCGACGAAGGGCTCGAGTTCCGGCTGGTCCGGCACGCGTGACTTCAGCTCCGCGACGGCATCGGCGAGCTTGAGATCCGAGCGGTACAGGACCCGGTAGGCGTTCTTCAGGTTGCGGATCTGCTCCGGCGTGAAGCCACGGCGTTTCAGCCCCTCGGAGTTGATCGAGTGCGGCACGGCCGGCGAACCCACGACCATGATGTAGGGCGGCACGTCGCGCGTCACCGCGGCGTTGTTGCCGAGGAAGGCGTGCGCGCCCACCTTGGCGAACTGGTGGATGCCGGAGTAGCCGCCCATGATGACCCAGTCGCCGAGCGTGACGTGCCCGCCGAGCGTGGCGTAGTTCGCCATCACGCACTTGCTGCCCACGTGGCAGTCGTGCGCCACGTGCGTGTACGCCATGAAGAGATTGTCGTTGCCGATCGTCGTGACGCCGCCGCCCTGCGCGGTGCCGCGGTTCATCGTGGTGAACTCGCGGAACACGTTGCGATCGCCGATTTCCAGGCGCGTGGGCTCGCCCTTGTACTTCAGGTCCTGCGGTGCATCGCCGATCGAGGCGAACTGGAAGATCCGGTTCTGTGCGCCGACCGTGGTGTTGCCGGTGATGACCGCGTGCGGTCCGATCCACGTGCCGGCGCCGATGCGCACGCCGTCGCCGATCACGGTGAAGGCGCCCACCGTGACGTCCGCGGCCAGTTCGGCCTTCGGCGAAACGACGGCGCGCGGGTCGATGCCGCTCACTTGACGGGGACCTTCGCGGTCTTGTTGGTCTCGGGTGCCACCATCATTTCCGCCGAGGTGACCTCGTCGTCGCCGACATACGCGACCGTGGAGAACTTCCAGATGCCGCGCATCTGGCGCTCGAGCCTGGCGGTCAGGATCAGCTGGTCGCCGGGCTCGACCGGCTTGCGGAAGCGCGCCTTGTCGATGCCCACGAAATAGAAGCGCGTGGACTCGTCGGGCACGACATCCGCGGTCACGAACGCCAGCACGCCCGCCGCCTGCGCCAGCGCCTCGATGATGATGACGCCGGGCATCACGGGCCGATGCGGGAAATGCCCGGGGAAGTACGGCTCGTTCATCGAGACGTTCTTGATCGCGCGGATGCTCTCACCCTTGACGCATTCCAGCACCCGGTCGACCAGCAGGAACGGATAGCGGTGCGGGAGCAGGTGCATGACTCCCATGATGTCGAGTGAGAGCGGCTGACTCATTCAATTAGTCCTCGGATGATTCCTGGTCCGGCGCCGAGAAGCCCACGTGCTTCTCGAGCGCGCGTTGTCTCTTCGCCATGGCGTCCAGGCGCTTGATGCGCGCGACGATGCGGCGCCACGTGCCGGCCTCCTCGCTGGGCAGCGCCGAAGAATACACACCCGGCTTGCTGATGGAGTGGGAAATGAACGAGGTGCCCAGCACGACCACGTCGTCGCACAACGTCACGTGGCCGGTGACCCGCACCGCGCCGCCCAGGATGCAGCGCTTGCCGAATACCGTGCTGCCGGCGATGCCCACCGTGCCGGCGAACGCCGAATGTGCGCCGACGCGGCAGTTGTGGCCGATCATGATTAGGTTGTCGAGCTTGACGCCCTCCTCGATCACCGTGTCCTCGAGTGCGCCGCGGTCGATGCAGGTATTCGCGCCGATCTCCACGTCGTCGCCCACCGTCACGCTGCCCACCTGCGGCACCTTGATCCACGTGCCCTTCTCGGGCGCGAAGCCGAAGCCGTCGGCGCCGATCACCGCGCCCGGCTGCACGATGCAGCGCGCGCCGAAGCGCACGCCCGGACCGACGAACACGCGCGCCACCAGCCGGGTGTCCTCGCCGATCACCGCATGGTGTTCGACGACCGAGCCCGGGCCGATGAGACAGCGCGCGCCGATGCGCGCGCCCGCGCCGATCACCGCCTGCGCAGCGATCTCGGCGCCGGCAGCGATCTGCGCATCGGGGGCGACCACCGCGGTGGGATGCACGCCCGGGTTCAGCGGCGGCTCGGGATGCAGCAGTGCCGCGACGCGCGCGTACGTGGCATGCGGATTGGCGGCGATCAGCGAGGCGACCGGCGACTTCTCGGCCGAGCGCGCGTCGAGGATCACGACGCCGGCGCGCGTGTTCTCGAGCTGCGCCAGGTATTTCGGATTGGCGAGGAACGCGACCGCACGCGGCCCCGCCTGCGACAGCGGCGCCACCGAGTCGACCACGGCCGCGGGATCGCCGCGCAGCTCGCAGCCGAAACGGACCGCCAGTTCGCCGAGCGTCGATGTCATGGCGATCGGCGCGTAGGCGTCTCCCCGCGCGGAATTACGGCTTGGCGGGCGGCTTCGCCGGCGCCGGGTTCGCGGCGGGCTTGGACGCGCGCGCGCTCAGCGCCGCCAGCACCGCGTTGGTGATGTCCACCGTCGGCGTCGCGTAGATCACGCCTTCGGCGATCACGATGTCGAAGTTCTGCGACTTGGCGTACTCGCGCACCTCGGCGACCAGCGAGCGCTGCAGCTTGGTCATCTCTTCCTGGCGCTTGACGTTCGAGTCGTCCTGCCACTCGCCCTTCTTGCGCTCCAGCTCGCGCGCGGCGTCGCGCAGGTCCTTCTCCGCCTTGCTGCGCTGCTCGGGGGTCATCGTGGCAACGTCCTTCTGCAGCTTCTCGGAACGCTGCTTGAGGGCGTTCTCCTGGGCGACCAGCTGCTGCAGTCGCGGAGCGAACTCGGCCTGGAGGTTCTCGCGGACCACCTTGGCCTGCGGTGAATCCTCGAACAGGCGCGCGTAGTCGACCACGCCGATCTTGATCTCGGCCATGGCCGGAACCGCGAACGTGGCGGCGACGAGCGAACCCAGAAGAATCTTGCGAAACGAAAACTGCACTTAACGTACCTCTTAGAAAGCCTGGCCGACCGAGAACTGGAAGCGCTCGACTTCGTCCGGGTAGGTGTTGATGTCGCCCTTGTAGGCGTTCAACGGAATCGCATAGCTGAACCGGAACACGCCCAACGGTGCAAGCCATTGAACGGCCAAGCCCGTTGAGTGCTTCAATTTATCATACTCAAACTCGTAGCTAACCGGCTGGCCGATCCGGCCGCGGAAATTGTAGCGGTTGCCGGTCGAGAACACGTTGCCGATGTCGTAGAACCAGGACAACCGCGCCGAGGTCTGGAATTTCTGCGGCAGCGGGATCAGCACCTCCGCCCTGCCGGACACCTTCATGTTGCCGCCGAAGGGTCGACCGAAATCGTCCTTGGGGCCCAGCCGGCTTTCCTTGTAGCCGCGCACCGTGTCCGGGCCGCCGGCGTAGAACTGGCGATACGGCGGCAATGCCGTGGTGTCGCCGACGTCCATGCCGTAGGCGATGTCCGCGCCCAGGGACAGGGTGAAGCGCCCGATCAACGGGATGTACTGCAGGTAGCTGTAGCTGGCGACGTAGTACTCGACCTCGCTCACGCCGGGCAGCGCGTAGGACAGGCCGAAAGACTGGCGCATGCCGCGATCTGCGAACAGCGTGCGGTTGCGGGAGTCATAGCTCCACGCGGTGGTCAGCTCGACCGCATTGAAGTCCGTCTGGAAGATCGCGAGGTAGCGACGCGGATCGTCGCAGGGCAATTCGACCGCGTTGGCGGCGACGCATTTCACCGAGGCATTGCCGTTGTTGGCCACCCAGTCGATCGACTGCTGCGCGCTGCTGGCGTTGGTCACGAGCAGGCTCGATCGCTGGAACGACAGGCCGAAGCGCACGCCCTGGTTCTCGGAAATCGGATAACCGACGTCGAGCCCGGCGCCGAGCGTCTCCGAGGAGAAGTCGGACGACGCGGAGACGAACTGCGTCTGGTCGCGATAGCTCACGTTGCCCGTGAAGCCGATGCCGTCGGCCGTGAAATACGGCTCGGTGAGCGAGATGCCATACACCTTGCTGTAGCGCCCGGAGTTCAGGTCCACCGCGACCCGACGGCCGGTGCCGAGGAAGTTGGCGTCCGCGTAGTTGGCACTGAGGATGAACGACTGCGATTCGGAGTAGCCGACGCCGCCGCCGAGCTGCGCGGACGGGCCCTCTTCGATCTGGTAGTCGACATCGACCAGGTCGGCGGAGCCGGGCACGGGCTTGGTCTCGGATTCCACCTTCTTGATGTACGGCAGGCGTTCGAGCCGCTGCTTGGAACGGTCCAGCGCGACGTTCGACAGCCAGCCGCCCTCGAGCTGGCGCATTTCACGCCGCAGCACCTCGTCGTTGATCTTGGTGACACCGTTGAAATTGATGTGGCGCACGTAGACGCGGTTGCCCGGGTCGATGAAGAAGGTGAGCGACAACTCCTTGTTCTTCGGGTCGCCATAGGTCGTCGGTACCGGGTCGACCTTGGCGAACGCGAAGCCGTCCTCGCCCAGCCGGTTCTGCAGCAGCTCCTGCGAAGCCGTGATCACCTTGCGGGAGAACTGGTCGCCGGGCTGCACCAGCACGTAGCGCCTGAGCAGCGCCTCCGGAATCACGAACGTGCCGGCGAGCTTCACTTCCTTGACCTTGAAGACGTCGCCCTCGTCGATGTTGACCGTGATGAAGATGTCGTCCTTCTCCGGCGCGATCGCCACCTGCGTGGATTCCACCTCGAAGTTCGCGTAGCCGCGGTCCATGTAGAAGGAACGGAGGTTCTCCAGGTCGCCCTGCAGGTCCTCGCGCGAATAGCGGTCGTCCTGCTTGTAGAACGACAGCAGGTTCGGGGTCTTGAGCTTGAACGCCTCGAGGATCTCCTTTTCCTTGTAGGTCTTGTTCCCCACGATGTTGATCTGGCGGATCTTGGCGCGCTTGCCCTCGACGATGTCGATCCTGATCTTGACGCGGTTGCCGGCGACTTCATCGACGTTGGTGTCGATGCGCGCCGCGTACTTGCCGCGCGCGCCGTACTGGTCCTGCAGGAACGACTTCACGTCCTCCAGCACCGAACGATCGAAGGTCTTGCCCTGGGCAAGTCCCACGTTGCGCAGCGACTTGCTGAGATCCTCGGTCTTGATGTCCTTGTTGCCCTTGATCTCGAAGCTCTCGATGGTCGGCCGCTCGTTGACCACGACGATCAGCGTGTTGCCGTCGCGCCGCAGCTCGACGTCGCGGAAGAACCCCGTGTCGTACAGCGCGCGCACCGCTTCGCGGATGCGCTGCGCCGACAGCGTGTCGCCGATGTTGATCGGCAGGTAGTTGTAGACCGTGCCCTCGGTGACGCGCTGCAGGCCCTCGACGCGGATGTCGCCGACCGTGAATACCGGGCTGTCTTCTTCCTGGGAAAACGCCGGCGCGGCCAGCAGCAACGCGCAGGCAGCAACCAGACTCGCGAACCGTATCGTCAAGTGATCCCCCGAAAACTTTCTTCTTAAGTGTGTGCCGCGAAGATGCGCGACAGGTCGTTGAACACCGCCACGCCCATCAGCAGCACCAGCAGCAACAGGCCGGCCTGTTGCCCCACCATGTACGTCCGATCCGACAGCGGGCCGCCCTTGGCCCATTCCACGAGCTGAAACATGATCTGCCCGCCATCCAGGATCGGGATCGGCAGCAGGTTCAGGAAACCGAGCGACAGCGACAGCAGGACCAGCAGCATCAGGAAGCTCGTGGTGCCGGCGCGCGCGGCATCGCCGGCGTAATCGGCGATCGAGATGAACCCGGAGATGTTCTTGGTGGAGACCTTGCCGGACAGCATGCGTGCAAAGAACTTCGCCTGCGCGACGGTCATCTGCCACGACCTGGCGACCGCCGCGCCGAGCGCCGCGACCGGTCCGGAGTCGCTCCGGACCTTCATCGTCTCGGGAATGTAGGACTCGATGTCCTCCGGACCCGGCCCCTGGATCTGCAGGCGGCCGATGGTCTCGCCGTTCTCGGTGTCGCTCGCGGTACGCACGCGCCTGGAGAAGTCGCTGCCGTCGCGCTGCACGGTCAGCAGGATCTCCTGTCCCGGGCGCGGACGCACGTAGCTCGCGAACTCCTGGAAACTGTGCATCGGCTTGCCGTCCACCGCAATGACGCGGTCGCCCGGCCGCAGTCCGGCCTCGGCCGCCGGCCCGCCGGCGATCACCCCGGCGAGTACCGGCGGGATGGTCGGGCTCCAGAAATCGATGCCGAGCCCCTTCTCCAGCTGGAAAGGTTCGGTCAGCTTGTGGCGTTGCGCCGGATCGGCGATCGACAGATTCACGGTGCGCTCGGATCGGTCGGAGCCGTCGACGCGGATGATGGCCGTGCCGTCGTCACTGACCGCATCCAGCAGACCCAGCATCGCCTCGCCCTGATCCTCGATGCGTTCACCGTCGATGCTGAGGATCTGGTCGCCGGCGCGCAGCCCGGCGCGTTGCGCCGGGGAGTTCACGGTGACCCGCTCGATCACCGGCTTCACCCGCACGTCGCCTTTGAACCACAACATTCCCCAGAGGATCAGGATGGCGAACAGGAAATTGGCCGCGGGGCCGGCCAGCATGACCAGGATGCGCTTCCACGGCGGCTTGCTCGCGAAGGCGCGCGGCAGGTCCTCGGGAGGCACGACGCCGTCACGCTCGTCGAGCATGCGCACGTAGCCGCCGAGCGGCACGGAAGCGATGACATATTCCGTGTGGTCCGGTGCCGCGCCGATTCGCTTGAATAACGGCTTGCCGAAGCCCACCGAGAAGCGCAGTACCTTGAAGCCCAGCTTGCGCGCCACCCAGAAATGGCCGAATTCGTGGACGGTCACGAGCAGGCTGACGCCCACGATGAACCACAATGTATCCCAGCCGAATTCCATGGAGTCCCTAGGCGTGCACGGCGCGAGGCCGGATGAAGGTGGATGCGCGGTCGCGTGCTTCGGCGTCGGCCGCCAGCACGTCATCGAGATCGCGGATCTCCCCTCCCGATGTGGTAGCCATTACCGATTCAATGACTGCCGGAATTTGCGCAAAGTTCAATCCGCCCTCTAGAAAGGCCGCCACCGCCACTTCGTTCGCGGCATTCAGCGAGGCCGGCCGCGAACCGCCGGCCCGTGCGGCCTCCTGGGCCAGCGCCAGCGCCGGGAATCGTCGCAGGTCGGGCGCTTCGAAACGCAGCTTTCCGACCTTCACGAGATCGAGGGATTGTACACCCGAGCTCACGCGTTCCGGCCAAGCCAGCGCGTGCGCGATCGGCGTGCGCATGTCGGGGGCGCCTAACTGCGCGAGCACCGAGCCGTCGATGTATTCCACCAGCGAGTGCACGATGCTCTCGCGATGGATCAGCACCTCGACGCGCGAGGGATGCACGCCGAACAGCAGGCAGGCCTCGATGAACTCCAGGCCCTTGTTCATGAGCGTGGCGGAATCCACCGAGATCTTACGCCCCATGACCCAGTTCGGATGCGCGCAGGCCTGGTCGGGCGTCACCTGATCGAGCCGGCGCGCATCCGTGTCGAGGAACGGACCGCCGGAGGCCGTGAGCAGGATGCGCCGGATCCCGCGCGGTGCGACACCGGGCTGGCAGTCGCGCGGCATGCACTGGAACACCGCGTTGTGCTCGCTGTCGATGGGCAGCAGCGTCGCGCCGGATTCGCGCACCGCGCGCATCAGCAGCGGGCCCGCCATCACCAGCGACTCCTTGTTGGCCAACAACAGGCGCTTGCCGGCGCGCGCCGCGGCGAGCGTCGACTTCAATCCGGCGGCCCCGACGATTGCGGCCATGACGCTGTCGACTTCTTCGAGCCGCGCGATTTCCTCGAGCGCACCGGGGCCGGCCAGCACCCGCGTGGTCGCGCCACGCGCGCGCAGCTGCTGCTCGAGCCCGGTCGCCGCGGCCGGATCGGCGAGCGCCACGCAGGGCGCCGCGAAGCGTTGCGCCTGCTCGGCGAGTTTCGCCGCGTTGCGATGCGCACCGAGCGCGACCACGCGGAAGCGGTCCGGGTGACGCGCGATCACGTCGAGCGTGTGCTCGCCCACCGAACCGGTCGAGCCGAGGATGGCCACGCCCTGCACGCCCGCCTCTTTCATGGAATGACCTGCAGGCTGATCAGCGCGAACGCCAGCGCCGGCGCCGCGGCCGTCACGCTGTCGATCCGGTCGAGCATGCCGCCATGACCGGGGAACACGCTGCCGCTGTCCTTGAGCCCCACGGCGCGCTTCAACATGCTCTCGGTGAGATCACCCACGATCGACACCGCCGCGACCGCCACGCTGGTGGCGACGAACGGCCAGACGTCGACCGCGAACACGTAGTTAGCCGCCAGCCACGCGACCAGCGCGCCGGCGAGCACGCCGCCGAACACGCCTTCCCAGGTCTTCTTCGGCGAGACGCGCGGCGCGAGCGGCACGCGTCCCAGCCAGCGGCCGGCGAAGAACGCGCCGGTGTCGGCGGCCCAGACCAGCGCCAGCGTGAACAGCACCCAGTACGCGCTGTTGGTCGTGAACGTGACGTACACCAGCGCCAGCCAGCACGGCACCAGCGACAGGATGCCGGCCACGGCCGCCGACAGCGGATGGACGCGGGCCGGCGCCAGGCACACCCAGAAGAAGGCGGCGATCCACCACAGCATCGTCGCGGTCAGCGCGATTCGCACGAACTGCGGCTGGATGGATTGCAGGTACAGGCAGCCGATCAGCAGCGCGGCCACGACCACCGTGAACGCGGCGCGCGCGGGCGCGCGGGCGTTGCCGATGAAGGCGGCCCACTCCCAGGCGCCGATCAGGATCAGCACGGTGACCAGCCAGATCGTCGCGATCGGCGGCAAGCCGAGCATCACGCCCAGCAGCACGGCGATCAGCACCATCGCCGTCAGCACGCGCTGTCTAAGCACCGCGCGAAGCCTCGCGCGCGAGCTCGCGCAGTTGTTCGCCGGCGCGACCGAAGCGGCGCTCGCGGCCGGCGAACGAGGCCAGCGCGGCCTCGAAATTCGCCACGTCGAAATCCGGCCAGAGCGTCTCGCAGACGTACAGCTCGGTGTAGGCGAGGTTCCAGAGCAGGAAATTGCTGATGCGGTGGTCGCCGCCGGTGCGGATGAACAGGTCCGGGTCGCCGACCGGTCCCAACGCCAGCTCGCGCGCGAAGCGCTGCTCGTCGATGTCCTCGGGCTTGAGCGCGCCGCTGGCCGCCGCCGCGGCCAGCCTGCGGGCCGCCTGCAGGATGTCCCAGCGGCCGCCATAGCTCACCGCCACCTGCAGGTTGAGCGCGCCGTTCGTGGCGGTCAGTTCCTCGCTCGCGGCCATGCGCGCCTGCAGGCGCACGCTCAACGACTGCCGGTCGCCGATGAAGCGCAGTCGCACGCCGTTGCGGTGCAGCTCGCCGACCTCGCGATCGAGCGATTCGAGGAACAGCTGCATGAGACTGCCGACCTCGACCGCCGGCCGTTGCCAGTTCTCGCTCGAGAAGGCGAACAACGTGAGCGCGCCGATCCGGCGGCGCGCGCACTCCTCGATGCACAGGCGCACCGGGCGCACGCCTTCCTTGTGTCCCGCGTGGCGTGGCAGGCCGCGCGCCTCGGCCCAGCGCCCGTTGCCATCCATGATGATCGCGATGTGGTTGGGAGTGCTCAACGTGCGGTACCGCGGGACGCCGGCCGGCTCACACCTGCAGGATTTCCTTTTCCTTGGCGGCCAGCTGCGCGTCGATGTCGCCGACGTACTTGTCGGTGAGCTTCTGGATGTCGACCTCGGCCTTCTTCTCCTCGTCCTGGGAGATCATCTTCTCCTTGAGCGCTTCCTTGACGTCGGCGATCACGTCGCGGCGCACGTTGCGCACGGCGATGCGCGCGTTCTCGGCGTCGGCGCGCACCACCTTGATGATGTCCTTGCGGCGCTCCTCGGTGAGCGGCGGCAGCGGCAGGCGGATCACGGTGCCGGCGCTCATCGGGTTCAGTCCCAGCTCCGACTTGTGGATGGCCTTCTCGATGGCCTGCACCATGTTCTTCTCCCACGGCGACACCACCAGCGTGCGCGCGTCCTCGACGCTGATGTTCGCCACCTGCCTGAGCGGCGTGTCGGTGCCGTAGTAGTCGACCTTGAGGTTCTCGATCAGCGACGGGTGCGCACGGCCGGTGCGCAGCTTCTTGAGATCGTTCTGGAAAGTCTCGACGCACTTGCCCATGCGCGTGGCGGCGTCCTTCTTGATGTCCTCGATCATGGCCCTCTCCAGTGCTTCATTCGTTGGTGACGACGGTGCCGATGTCCTCGCCGCGCACCACGCGCGGCAGATCCCCGGCGTTGTTCAGGTTGAACACCTGCAGCGGCATGCGGTTGTCGCGACACATGACGATGGCCGTGGCATCCATGACATTCAGCCGGTCGACGAGCACCTTGTCGTAGGTCAGCGTCGCATAGCGCTTCGCGGCGGGATTCTTCATCGGGTCCGAGTCGTAGATGCCGTTGACCTTGGTGGCCTTGAGCAGCACGTCGGCATTGATCTCGATGGCGCGCAACGCCGCCGCCGAATCGGTCGTGAAGAACGGATTGCCCGTCCCCGCCGCAAAGATGACTATGCGGCCCTTTTCAAGGTGACGCATCGCACGACGGCGGATATAGTCCTCGCACACTTGGTTGATGCGCACCGCGCTCTGCACGCGCGCCTGCCCGCCCTGGCTTTCGATGGCATCCTGCATGGCGAGCGCGTTCATGACGGTCGCCAGCATGCCCATGTGGTCCGCGGTCACGCGGTCGAGGCCGGCGCGCGCCAGGCCGGCGCCGCGGAAGATGTTGCCGCCGCCGATCACGCAGGCCACCTGCACGCCGCTCTTCTGCACCTCGAGCACTTCGCCGGCGATGCGCTTCAGCACCTGCGGATCGATGCCGAACTCGGTGGCACCGAGCAGCGCCTCACCCGAAAGCTTGACCAGGATGCGTTTGTAGCGGTTACCCATCGGTTCGGATCCTCGTTGCGCACTTTGCCATAAAGAAAACCCCGCTGAAGCGGGGTTCTCGTCGACGCCTAGTGCCTGGTAGGCGGATCGGACTTGTCGTCGTCTTCCTTCTTCTGCGCCGCCTTGACCTGCTCCATGACCTCGCTGGCGAAGTCGCCTTGCTTCTTCTCGATGCCCGCGCCCACTTCGAAGCGCTCGAACGACACGACCTTCGCCCTGTTCTTCTCGAGCAGCTTCGCGATCGTGAGGTCGCCGTCCTTGACGAACGCCTGCTGGGTGAGCGCGAACTCGTCGACCGCCTTGCGCACCCGGCCCTCGACGATCCTGGTGCGGATCTCGGCCGGCTTCTTCGCGTTGGCGGGATCGTTGTTCACCTGCTCGGTGGCGATCTCGCGCTCCTTGGCGACCATGTCGGCGGGCGCATCTGCGGGCGTGAGGTAGCGCGGGCTCGACGCGACCACCTGCATGGCCAGGTCGCGCGCCAGCTCGGCATCGCCGCCTTCGACGGCGACCAGCGCAGCCTTCTTGTTGTCGGTGTGCACGTAGGAGCCGACCACGGTCGGCGCGCGCAGCAGCGCGACACGCCGCACGGTGAGGTTCTCGCCGATCTTGGCGATCAGCGCGCGACGCCGGTCGTCCACGCTTTCGCTGCCCGCCAGCTGCAGGGCGTTCAGCGCTTCGACGCTGTCGGCACCCGCGGCCAGCGCCGCGCGCGCGACCTCGGTCGCGAACCCGCGGAATTCGTCGCCGCGCGCCACGAAGTCCGTCTCGCTGTTGACCTCGACCAGCACACCGGTCTTGCCGTCGGCGGACTTCTCGACGACGACCACGCCCTCCGCGGCCACGCGCGAGGCCTTCTTGTCGGCCTTCGCCAGGCCCGCCTTGCGCATGTTCTCGGCGGCCGCGTCCAGGTCGCCATTGGTCTCCACCAGCGCCTTCTTGCATTCCATCATGCCGGCGCCGGTGCGTTCGCGAAGCTGCTTGACCGCTTCTGCAGTGATTGTCATCTCATGTCCTCGAATTGTTAGGTCCGTAAGGACGCGCGCTCAGCGGCCCGATCCGCGGCTGCCGCCGCCACGACGACCGCCGGCACCCGCGCCGCCGCCCGAGCTGGTACGCGAGCGGCCGGCGCTCGCGGTCGCGCTGCGCGGCGTCTCGCCCGAATCCTCGAAGCTCTCGGTGGCGTCCTCGGGTTCCGCGGCCACGCTGGCCACGACCGGACGGCGGCCGCGGCTCGCGGTATTGGCGGGACGGCGCGCACGCACCGGCGTCGGCGCCTTGGCGGCGCGGCCACGCCCGGACTTCTTCTTCGGATTGCCGTGCTCGTCGAGCTCGACGAATTCGTCTTCGCCGACCACCACGGCGGGCACCTGGGCGCGGCCCTCGATGACCGCGTCGGCGACGCCGGCCGCATACAGCGCGATCGCGCGCATGGCGTCGTCGTTGCCCGGGATCACGTAGTCGACGTCATCCGGGGCGCAATTGGTGTCCACCACCGCGACCACCGGAATGCCGAGCTTCTTGGCCTCGTGCACCGCGATGTTCTCGTGGCCGACGTCGATCACGAAGATCACGTCCGGCGGCGATTCCATCTGCTTGATGCCGCCGAGGCTCTTCTCGAGCTTCTCCATCTCGCGGCGCATCATCGTGGCTTCCTTCTTGCCACGCTTGCCGAGCGTGCCGTTCTCCGACATCTCGGTGAGATCCGCAAGCCGCTTGATCGACTGGCGGATGGTCTTGAAGTTGGTGAGCATGCCGCCCAGCCAGCGCTGGTTCACGTACGGCATCTCGCAGCGCTTCGCTTCCTTCTCGATGGCCTCGCGCGCCGAGCGCTTGGTGCCGACGAACAGCACCTTGCCGCCGTCAGCAACCACCGACTTCACGAAGTTCGCAGCCTCCGCGTACATGGGCTGCGTCTTCTCGAGATTGATGATGTGGATCTTGTTTCGTTCGCCGAAGATGAAGGGGGCCATCTTCGGGTTCCAGAAGCGGGTCTGGTGTCCGAAATGGACGCCCGCTTCCAGCATCTGTCGCATCGACACGCCGGCCATCGAAGTTCTCCTTGGTGGGTTGAGCCTCCGCGCCGCCCGGGTGGTTATTCCGCGAAATGTCCCAACTCACCCGAGCTGCGATGCATTGCGCCGAACACCCATCCACCCGTTATGCCGGCTCGCCCGGAGAGGCGTGGCTGGCAGGTTGCGCGTGTGGTTTAAATGAGTTTCGTTGCCAAAAAAGGCCGCGCTTTATACCATTTGTTCCCCGTCAAAACAACGCCTTACGAAGGTGCACTCGATGGACTCCCTCGTGAGCCGCCACATCTCCATTAAGTCCCCGGCCGATCAGGAAAAAATGCGCGTGGCCGGGCGCCTGGCGGCCGACGTGCTCGACATGATCGCCGAGCACGTCAAACCGGGCGTCACGACCGAGCAGCTGGACCGGCTCTGCAACCAGTTCATCGTCGAGGTGCAGAAGGCGATCCCGGCCAACGTGAACTACCGCGGATTTCCCAAGACCATCTGCGCCTCGGTCAACCACGTGGTGTGCCACGGCATTCCGAACGAAAAGGTCCTGAAGTCCGGCGACATCGTGAACATCGACGTCACCGTGATCCGCGACGGCTTCCACGGCGACACCAGCCGCATGTACTTCGTGGGCAAGCCGTCGCTGCCCGCGCAGCGCCTGACCGAAACCTGCTTCGAAGCGATGTGGCGCGGCATCGAGCAGGTGAAACCCGGCGCGCATCTCGGCGACATCGGCCACGCCATCCAGACCTTCGTCGAGGAGCGCAACTTCTCGGTGGTGCGCGAGTACTGCGGCCACGGCATCGGGCGCGTCTACCACGAGGATCCGCAGGTGCTGCACTACGGCGAGCCGGGCACGGGTGACGAGCTCAAGGCCGGCATGACCTTCACGATCGAGCCGATGGTCAATGCCGGCAAGCGCCACGTGCGGTTGTTGGGCGACGGCTGGACGGTCGTGACCAAGGATCACTCGCTGTCGGCGCAATGGGAGCACACCATCCTGGTGACGCCCACCGGCTACGAAGTGCTCACGCTCGGCGCCAAAGACCGTACCCACTAGATGGCTTCGATCGACGAGGACATCGAGGTCGCCGGCGAGCCGACCACTCGCGCACCCTGGCCGCGCCTCGCGCAGCTGCGCGATCGGCTGTCCGCGGCCGGCTACGCACCGGACGCATTCCGCACCGAGCTGCGCGACGCGCTCGCGGAACTCACCGAGCGCTTTCGCGCCGATGAACCCGTCGAGACGCTGGTGTACGCGCGCGCCGAGCTCATCGACGCCATCCTGGGCGAGGTGTGGCACTCGCAGCTGCCGGCCGGCTACCAGGGCTGGTCGCTCGCCGCCGTGGGCGGCTACGGGCGCGGCGAGCTGCATCCGCATTCCGACGTCGACATCCTGATCCTGGTGCCGGCCGCTCCCGACGAGGCGGGGCGCGGCGTGGTCGAGAAGTTCGTCACCTTCCTGTGGGACATCAATCTCGAGGTCGGCCACAGCGTGCGCACGGTCGCCGAGTGCGCCGACGAGAGCCGCGCGGACGTGGGCGTGATGACCACGCTGATCGAGTCGCGCCTGCTCGCGGGCAACGAGGCGCTGCTCGCGCAGATGCGCGAGGCCGTGTCCGCCGAGCGGATCTGGCCGGTCAAGGCGTACTTCGAGGCGAAGGTCGCCGAGCAGCAGGAGCGGCACCTCAAGGCCAATGACACCGCCTACAACCTCGAACCGAACGTCAAGACCGGACCGGGCGGCCTGCGCGACATCCAGACCATCGCCTGGGTCGCGAAGCGGCACTTCGGCGCCAGCTCGCTCGACGAGCTGCTGACCCACGGCTTCCTGTCGTTCACCGAGCTGCGCAAGCTCAAGCAGGCGCAGTCGTTCCTCTGGAAGGTGCGCTTCGGCCTGCACGTGGTCACCGGCCGGCGCGAGGACCGGCTGCTGTTCGACCACCAGATCAAGCTCGCGCAATTGTTCGGCTACGAGGACGCGACCTTCACGCTGGCGGTCGAGCAGTTCATGCAGCGCTACTACCGCACGGTCATGGACGTGATGCTGCTCAACGAACTGCTGCTGCAGCTGTTCCGCGAGGCCATCCTGACCGAGACCGCGCCGCCGCGGCCGCTCTCCCCGCGCTTCCAGGTGCGCAACGACTACCTGGAAGCCATCAACGACGACATCTTCGCGCGCACGCCGTCGACGCTGCTGGAGATCTTCGTGGTGCTGCAGCAGAACCCGGAGGTCAAGGGCGTGCGCGCCTCGACGATCCGCGCCATCAACAAGAACCTGTGGCTGATCGACGAGGAGTTCCGGCAGAACCCGCGCAATCACCGCCTGTTCCTCGAGATCCTGCGCGCGCCCGCGGGCGTGACCCACGAGCTGCGCCGCATGAACACCTACGGCGTGCTCGGCCGCTACATCCCGGCGTTCGGCCGCATCGTCGGCCGCATGCAGTACGACCTGTTCCACGCCTACACGGTCGACGCGCACACGCTGTTCGTGCTCAGCAACCTCAGGCGGCTGTCGCTGCCGAAGTACGACCACGAGCTGCCGCAGCTCTCGGCCATCATGCAGCAGCTGCCAAAGCTCGAGATCGCGTACCTCGCGGCGCTGTTCCACGACATCGCCAAGGGCCGCGGCGGCGACCACTCGCAGCTCGGCGCCGTCGACGCCGAGGCGTTCTGCCTGGAGCAGGGACTGTCGCGCTACGACGCGCGCCTGGTCGCGTGGCTGGTGCAGAACCACCTGGAGCTGTCCGTCACCGCGCAGAAGCAGGACATCTCGGACCCCGAGGTCATCAACGCGTTCGCCCGCAAGGTGGGCGACGAGACGCATCTCGACTACCTGTACGTGCTGACCAGCGCCGACGTGCGCGGCACCAACCCCAAGCTGTGGAATTCCTGGAAGGCTTCGCTGTTCCAGGAGTTCTACGAACGCGTGAAGCGCGCGCTGCGCCGCGGCCTCGAAAGCCCGATCGACACCGACGAGCTGATGCGCGAGACCCAGGAGGGCGCGCGCAAGCTGCTGGCGGCGGCCGGCAAGATCACCGCGCCGGAGATCGAGCGCGCCTGGCAGCGCCTGACGCCGGCATATTTCCTGCGGCACACGCCCGAAGAAGTGGCCTGGCACACGCAGCTGCTCGCCGACCGCGAACCGGGCAGCGAAGAGCCGCTGGTCGCCGTGCAGAGCTCGAGCGCGCGCGGCACCACGGCCATCCTGGCGTTCGCGCCGCATCGCTACAACAGTTTCGCGATCACGACCGCGGTGCTCGACCAGCTGGGGCTCAACATCGTCGACGCGCGCATCACGCCCACTGGCGACGGCTTCAGCCTCGACCTGTACCACGTGCTGGAGGAAGACGGCTCGGCGATCGACGACGAGGAACGCGTGGGCGAGATCGAGCGTGCCCTGTGGCGCGCGCTGCAGCGTCCCGAGGAGGCGCCGGTGACGGTGACGCGGCGCGTGCCGCGCCAGGCGCGCATGTTCCGCACCTCGACGCAGATCGCGGTGACGGTCGACGAGCGCAACTGCCGCTCGGTGCTCGAACTGGTGGCGGGCGACCGGCCCGGGCTGCTCTGCGACGTGGGCAAGGTGCTCATGGAGGAGCGCGTCGACCTGCTGGCGGCGAAGATCATGACCGTCGGCGAGCGCGCCGAGGACGTGTTCTACCTGGCGTCGCTGTCGGGAGCACCGCTGGACGAGGCCGCGGCCGAGCGGCTCCAGCAGCGGCTGTCCGGAACGCTCGATCGTCGCGCCGCCGCGTGAACGAGCGGCTCGAACGGCTCACCGCCTATCCCTTCGAGCGACTGGCGCGCCTGAAGGCCGGGCGGACGCCGCCGGCGGATCTGCCACACATCGCCATGTCGATCGGCGAGCCGCGGCACGCGCCGCCGGCGTTCGTGATCGAGGCGCTGCGCCAGAATCTCGGCAAGCTCGACAGTTATCCGGCGACGGTGGGCTTGCCGGAGACCCGCGCCGCCTGCGCGGCATGGCTCGGGCGCCGCTTCGGCGTACGCGTGACGGCCGAGGGCATGGTGCTGCCGGTGACCGGCACGCGCGAGGCGCTGTTCTCCTTCGTGCAGGCCGTGGTCAGCACGCGTGGCGCGGCGCGACCGCTGGTCGCCATGCCGAACCCGTTCTACCAGATCTACGAAGGCGCGGCGCTGCTGGCGGGCGCCGAGCCATTCTTTCTCAACACCATGGCCGCCGACCGCTTCCAGCCGGATCTCGACGCCGTGCCGGCGGAAATCTGGCGTCGCTGCCAGGTGCTATTCCTGTGCAGCCCGGGCAATCCGACCGGCGCGGTGTTGTCGCTGGACTTCCTGCGGCATGCGCTCGAGCTCGCCGAGCGCCACGACTTCGTGATCGCCGCGGACGAGTGCTACGCGGAGCTGTACCGCGACGATGCCGCGCCGCCGCCCTCGCTGCTGCAGGCCGCGTTCGTCCAGGGTCATGACCGCTTCCAGCGCTGCATGGTGTTCCACTCGCTGTCGAAGCGCTCGAGCGTTCCGGGGCTGCGCTCCGGCTTCGTCGCCGGCGATCCGCAGCTGATCAAGTCCTACCTGCTGTACCGCACCTACCACGGCTGCGCGATGCCGGTTCCGACGCAGCTCGCGAGCATCGCGGCCTGGAACGACGACGCGCACGCCGCGGCCAATCGCGCGCTGTACCGCGAGAAGTTCGCGCGGATGCTGCCGATCCTCGAGCCGGTGCTCGACGTCGTCGAGCCGGACGGCGGCTTCTATCTCTGGCCCGACGTGCAACGCGACGACGAGGCGTTCACGCGCGAGCTGTTCGCCGCGCAGAATCTCACCATCCTGCCCGGCAGTTACCTGGCGCGGGATACCGAGGCCGGCAATCCCGGCAAGCGGCGCGTGCGCATCTCGCTCGTCGCCCCGGTCGACGAGTGCATCGTCGCCGCGCAACGCATCCGTCAATTCCTGGAGAAGACCTGAGTGACCGACCTGACGACTCTCGCCGCCACCATCGACGAAGCCTTCGAGAAGCGCGCCGACTTCAACGCCCGGACCGCGCCCGCCGCCGTGCGGCACGCGGTCGCGCAGAGCATCGAGCTGCTGGACAGCGGCCAGGCGCGCGTCGCCGAGAAGCAGAATGGCCAGTGGGTGGTCAACCAGTGGCTCAAGAAGGCCGTGCTGCTGTATTTCCGCACGCACGACAACACGCTGATCGAAGCCGGCTACACGCGCTTCTTCGACAAGGTGCCGCTCAAGTACGCCGCGCGCTCGCAGGCCGATGACGGCCAGTCGCTCACCTCGGGCAGCACCCGCGTGGTGCCGCCGGCCGTGGCACGCCGCGGTTCGTACATCGCGCCCAACGTGGTGCTGATGCCGAGCTACGTGAACATCGGGGCCTACGTGGACAGCGGCAGCATGATCGACACCTGGGCGACGGTCGGCTCCTGCGCGCAGATCGGCAGGAACGTGCACCTGTCCGGCGGCGTCGGCATCGGCGGCGTGCTCGAACCGCTGCAGGCCGGCCCCACCATCATCGAGGACGACTGCTTCATCGGCGCGCGCTCGGAAATCGTCGAAGGCGTCATCGTCGAGGCAGGCGCGGTGATCTCGATGGGCGTGTTCATCGGCCAGAGCACGAAGATCTACGATCGCACCACCGGCCAGGTGATCCAGGGCCGCGTCCCCGCGGGCTCGGTCGTGGTCTCTGGTTCGATGCCCTCCGCCGACGGCAAGTATTCGCTGTACTGCGCGGTCATCGTGAAACGCGTCGACGCGCAGACGCGCGCCAAGACTTCGATCAACGAGCTGTTACGCGCGGACTGAGCGCCGGCGCGCGACGGCGCCGAGCAGCACGCCGAGGATTGCGAGCAGGCCGGGACCGAGTGCGCCACCGCCGCCCGAGCGGGCCGGTGGGGCGGGCGGCGGCGGCGCCGGCGAGTCCGCAGCCTGCACGTGCAAGGTTCCGTCGGCCGCGTCGTTCGACTGGCTGGCGTCGTCCATGGCGGTGACCTCGGCGTGCGCCGAGTACGTGCCGGCGGCGGCGCTGCGCATCACCACCGCGAGTTCGGCACCCTGGCCGGCGGCCACGCTCGGGAGCGCGCAGCTGGCAAGGCCGTCCTGCAGCTCGCAGCTGCCCTCCTGCACCGCGGCGGACACCAGTTCGATGGCCGGCGTGAGCCGCAGGGTCACGAGCACGTCCGTCGCATCGCGGCCACCCTGGTTGGTGACTTCGAATCGCCACTCGAAATCGCTGCCCGCGACCGCGTCGTGCGCGCCGAGGCTGACCGGCATCGCCAGGTCCGCGCGCGCCAGCGGCGCGAGGCACGGGGCGCCGGCGACCAGCGGCGCCATCTGGTCGAGGCTGCACTGCGAGAACGAGGTGGCCTGCGAGTTCAGCACCGGCGACATGATGTACAGGTCCTGCGGCGTCGCCGCGCACTCACCTTCCCCGTCATGCGGGGCGCCGAACACGTGTCCGATCTCGTGCGCGGTGATCAGCGCATCCACCGCGGCACTGGCATGCGCCTGCGCGAGGCTGGCGCTGTACCGCGTGCGGCACAGCGATGCGTTGTAGCCGATGCCGACGCTGGTGCCATCCAGGTCCCGGCCGGTGAACAGGTGCGTGAGCCCGCCGGAGTTGAGCGAGGCATTCTGCTGGCGCAGGCGTCCGAGGCTGTCCAGCAGGATGGGAGGATCGGTGGAGTCGTCCAGCGACGAGGTGAGGTCGTCGTCCAGGTTGATCGAGGCGACGTCGATGGCCGTGCCCAGCTGCATGCTGAAGATGCCATCGACGATGTTCAAGCGCGTCAGCAAGGCGTCGCGGGCGGCTTCCTCATCGCCGTATCGGTCACGGAATGCGGCATCGGCGACGACCGAGACCTCAAGCTCGCGTTCGGCGACCAGCGACGAAGCGCGCGGGGCGGCCGCGACGACGCCGCCCTGTGCGTGCGGCGCCGCGGTGACCGTGTCGCCGGCAAACGAGAGCGGCTGCGGAAAATGCAGGTCGTGCAGCCTGAAGACCATCAGGCTGCCGTCGTCCGCGGGCTCGACCGCCAGGAACTGCTGTCCGTCGTAGATCACCCCACGCAGCGCCTGCCCGGCGATCGCCAGCCGCACCCAGGAGCTGTCATTGCCTTCGATGACCCCGGCGTACTGGCGCCAGTGGCCGCCCGTCGACGCCCGCTGCACGCGCCGATTCGGCTCGACGCGCAGTCGATATTCGCGGCCATTGGCGAAGAACGACGCGCGCAG
>DASTHJ010000501.1:0-4202 GCA_035718265.1 Steroidobacteraceae bacterium
GTCATCACCGGCGACGACGGCGAGAAGTACGAGGAGCTGATCCCGAAGTGGCGCCAGCTCAACGTGTTCGAAGGTGAGACCGTGACGCGCGGCGAAGTCATCGCCGACGGCGAGTTGAACCCGCACGACATCCTGCGCCTGCAGGGCGTCGAGTCGCTGGCCAACTACCTGGTGCGCGAGATCCAGGACGTCTACCGCCTGCAGGGCGTGAAGATCAACGACAAGCACATCGAGGTGATCATTCGCCAGATGCTGCGCAAGACCGAGGTGCTCGAGAGCGGCGATACCCCGCTGCTCAAGGGCGAGCAGCTCGACCGGGCGCGCGCCATGTCGATCAACGATCGTCTCACGGCGGACAACAAGACTCCGGCCAGGCTGCAGCCCGTGCTGCTCGGCATCACCAAGGCGTCGCTGGCCACCGAGTCGTTCATCTCGGCCGCCTCGTTCCAGGAGACCACCCGCGTGCTCACCGAAGCGGCGGTCCGCGGCCTCAAGGACGACCTGCGCGGCCTCAAGGAGAACGTCATCGTGGGTCGCCTGATCCCGGCCGGCACCGGCTTTGCTGCCCACGAGCATCGCCGCGCCAAGGCCGAGTCCACCGATCGCGGCAGCTTCATGGATGTGGGCGGCGGCGTCGCCGACATCGATGAAGGCGGCAGCGTCGGCGAGGCGGCGACGTCGGAAGGCTGATTCCCGACCCCAAGTCGGATGAAGGGCCGGCCCTGGTGAAGGCGCCGGCCCTTTTTTTCGCCGAAGTGCCCGATCGTCGGCGGCGATTTATGCTGGTGCCATGGACCAGACCAGCAAGCGCTTATGACGCACCGCAGCAATGCGTTGACACCCCCCGGACTGATACCTAGAATCGCCGGCCTTTGTCGCCCCACCCCCAAACCGGGCAGGGCGTAAATAGCGGAAAAATGCACCGGGCCGTCCCCCCAAAGGGGCCGGCCCGGTGTTTCTTCATCCGCGCTGTTATCAAACCTGGAGTATGCATGGCCACAGTGAGCCAGTTGATCGCGAACCCGCGTCGCATCAACAAAGAGAAGACCAAGGTTCCCGCCCTGGGAGCTTCGCCGCAGAAGCGCGGCGTGTGCACGCGCGTGTACGCGACCACGCCGAAGAAGCCGAACTCGGCCATGCGCAAGGTGGCGCGTGTCCGCCTGGTCAACGGCTACGAGGTCACCTCGTACATCGGGGGTGAAGGCCACAACCTGCAGGAGCACTCGGTGGTGCTCATCCGCGGCGGTCGCGTCAAGGATCTTCCCGGCGTCCGTTACCACACGGTGCGCGGCACGCTCGACTGCGCCGGCGTCGGCAACCGCAAGCAGGGCCGCTCCAAATACGGCGCCAAGCGCGCCAAGAAATAACGGGGACCAATAATCTATGTCACGTCGCGCGCAAGCCCCGGTCCGTCACATCCTTCCGGACCCGAAATTCAACAACGACATGCTGGCCAAGTTCATGAACGTGGTCATGCAGAGCGGCAAGAAGTCGGCCGCCGAACGCATCATCTACGGCGCCATCGACCGCATCGTCGAGAAGACCGGCAAGCAGAACAGCGACGCCGTCGCGCTGCTCACCACCGCGCTCGACAACGTCAAGCCGGTGGTCGAAGTGAAGTCGCGCCGCGTCGGCGGCGCCACCTACCAGGTGCCCGTGGAAGTGCGCGCCGCGCGCCGCCAGACGCTGGCCATGCGCTGGCTCATCGAGGCCGCGCGCGACCGCAGCGAGAAGTCCATGGCGTTCCGCCTGGCGCACGAGCTGATGGACGCCGCCGAGAACCGCGGCGCCGCGGTCCGCAAGCGCGAAGACACGCATCGCATGGCAGAGGCCAACAAGGCATTCGCTCACTACCGCTGGTAATCCAGTGTTGCCAGTCCACAATGCCGCGCACCACGCCCATCGAACGCTACAGGAATATCGGAATCTCGGCGCACATCGACGCCGGGAAGACGACGACCACCGAGCGCATCCTTTTCTACACGGGCGTCTCCCACAAGATCGGTGAAGTCCACGACGGCGCGGCCGTCATGGACTACATGGAACAGGAACAGGAACGCGGCATCACCATCACGTCCGCGGCGACCACCTGTTTCTGGAAGGGGATGGACAAGCAGTTCCCCGAGCACCGCATCAACATCATCGACACGCCCGGGCACGTGGACTTCACCATCGAAGTCGAGCGCAGCTTGCGCGTGCTCGATTCGGCGGTGGCGCTGTTCGACTCCGTGGCCGGCGTGCAGCCGCAGTCCGAGACGGTGTGGCGGCAGATGAACCGCTACAACGTGCCGCGCATCGCCTTCGTCAACAAGATGGACCGCGCCGGAGCGAACTTCCTGCGCGTGGTGGAGATGATCCGCCAGCGCCTGCGCGCCAATCCGGTGCCCATCCAGCTGGCGATCGGCGCCGAGGATGCCTTCGAGGGGGTCATCGACCTCATCAAGATGAAGGCCATCTACTGGGACATGGAAACCCAGGGCATGAAGTTCGAGTACGGGGAGATCCCGGCGAACCTCAAGGAGCAGGCCGAGGAATACCGCGCCAAGATGATCGAGGCCGCGGCCGAGGGCGACGACGCGCTGACTGACAAATTCCTCAATGGCGCGGCGTTGTCGGACGAGGACATCAAGCGCGGCCTCAAGGCGCGCGCCGCACGCAACGAAATCGTGATCTGCATGTGCGGCACGGCGTTCAAGAACAAGGGCGTGCAGGCGCTGCTGGACGCGGTCATCGAGTTCATGCCGTCGCCGGTCGACATGCCGCCGACCCGCGGCATCAACGATCGCGGTGAGCCGGCGACGCGCACCGCGCAGGACGATCAGCCGTTCTCGGCGCTGGCTTTCAAGATCCTCAACGATCCGTTCGTCGGCAATCTCACCTTCTTCCGCGTGTACTCCGGCACGCTGAATTCCGGCGACACGGTGTACGTGCCGACCAAGGACAAGAAGGAGCGCATCGGGCGGTTGCTGCAGATGCATGCCAACGAACGCAACGAGATCAAGGAAGTGCGCGCCGGCGACATCGCCGCGGCCGTGGGCCTCAAGGACGTGTTCACGGGCGACACGCTCTGCGACCTCGAGAAGGTGATCACGCTCGAGAAGATGGTGATCCCGATCCCGGTGATCTCGGTCGCCGTGGAGCCGAAGACCAAGGCCGACCAGGAGAAGATGGGCATGGCGCTGCAGCGCCTCGCCAAGGAAGACCCCTCGTTCAAAGTCTCGACCGACGAGGAATCCGGGCAGACCATCATCTCCGGCATGGGCGAGCTGCACCTGGAGATCATCGTCGACCGCATGCGGCGCGAGTTCAAGGTGGAGGCCAACGTCGGCAAGCCGCAGGTGGCCTACCGCGAGACCATTCGCGGCACGATCGAGAGCGAAGGCAAGCACGTCAAGCAATCCGGCGGCCGCGGCCAGTACGGCCACGTGTGGCTCAAGATCGAGCCGAACGCGCCGGGCAAGGGCAACGAATTCATCAACGGCATCGTCGGTGGTTCGGTGCCGAAGGAATTCATCCCGGCCGTCGAGAAGGGCATCCGCGAAGCGGAGGAGACCGGCGTCATGGCCGGCTATCCGGTCGTCGACACCAAGGTCACGCTGTTCGACGGCTCGTACCACGACGTGGACTCGGACGAAATTTCATTCCGCATGGCCGCGATCTTCGGTTTCAAGGACGGCTTCAGGAAGGCGAAGCCGGTGATCCTCGAGCCCATCATGAAGGTCGAGGTCGTCACCCCCGAGGAATACATGGGCGACGTGATCGGCGACCTGAACCGCCGCCGCGGCCAGATCCAGGGCATGGAAGACACGCCGGCCGGCAAGACCGTCACGGCGGAAGTGCCGTTGTCGGAGATGTTCGGTTACGCGACCAACGTGCGCTCGATGAGCCAGGGCCGCGCGACCTTCACGATGGAATTTTCGAGATACATGGAAGTCCCGTCGCACATCGCGGACGGAATTATCAACAGATGACAGTCAAACGTGGTTCGCTACGCGAACCACGTCCGTGATCGGGTAGTTTTTTCAGGAGTCAGTGCCATGTCGAAGGAAAAGTTCGAACGTACCAAACCCCACGTCAACGTCGGCACCATCGGCCACGTCGATCACGGCAAGACGACGCTGACGGCGGCGTTGACGAAAGTGATGGCGGAGACGAACGGCGGTTCGTTCATGGCGTACGACCAGATCGACAAGGCGCCGGAG
>DASTHJ010000502.1:0-33617 GCA_035718265.1 Steroidobacteraceae bacterium
AGGAGATGACCTACGATCTCGCGCGCCTGCGCGAGGCGATTCGCGCCACCAAGCGCGACATCGCCGCGCGCAAGAACGTCGAGGAGGACCTGCAGCGGCTGATCCCGGGCGCGAAGCTCGTCGGTACCACGGGCTTCGGCGATGCCATCATCCGCCGGATGAAGTGACGCCGCGCGCCACGCGGTTTCCATGAACCCGACATTCTGTCCCGACTGCACGCTGTGCCCACGGCTGGCGCATTTCCTCGCCAAGGTGGCGTACGAGAATCCCGAGTACCACTGCAAGCCCGTCGCGCCCTTCGGCGACGCGTCACCGAAGCTGCTGGTCGTGGGGCTCGCGCCCGGCATGCATGGCGCCAACCGCACCGGGCGGCCGTTCACCGGCGACTACGCCGGCATTCTTTTATATGAGTCGCTGCACGCGCTCGGCCTGGGCAGCGCGCCGACCTCCGTGGACCGGTTCGACGGGCTGCGGCTGACCGACGCCCGCATCACCAATGCGGTCAAGTGCCTGCCGCCCGACAACAAGCCGCTGCCGGTGGAAATCAAGACCTGCAACCGGTACCTGAAGGCCGAGCTCGAGCAACTGAGCTCGGTGCGCGCGGTGCTGGCGCTGGGCGTGGTGGCGCACGAGGCGGTGTTGCTGGCCAGCGGCCTGAAGCGCGGCGCCATGAAATTCGCCCACGGCGCCGAGCACGCGCTGCCCGGCGAGCGTCACCTGGTCGATTCGTATCATTGCAGCCGCTACAACACGCAGACCCGGCGGCTGACGGGGCCGATGTTCCAGGCGGTGCTGCAACGCGCCGCGACGCTCGCCGGCCTGTCAGGCGCCGGGTGAATCCGGCCGCAGGAACGGTTTCAGCAACTCCATCGGCAGCGGGAACAGGATGGTGGAGTTCTTCTCGGCGGAGATGTCGATCAGCGTCTGCATGTAGCGCAACTGCAGCGCCTGTGGCTCGCGCGCCAGCTGCGCCGCGGCCTGCGTGAGCTTTTCGGCCGCCTGCAGTTCGCCTTCCGCGTGGATGACTTTCGAGCGCCGCTCGCGCTCGGCCTCGGCCTGGCGCGCGATCGCGCGCACCATGTTCTCGTTGAGATCGACGTGCTTGATCTCGACGTTCGAGACCTTGATGCCCCAGGCATCGGTCGCCTTGTCGAGGATGGCCTGCAGGTCGCGGTTCAGGACTTCGCGCTCGGCGAGCAGCGAGTCGAGCTCGTGCTGGCCGAGCACCGAGCGCAGCGTCGTCTGCGCGAGCTGGCTGGTGGCCTCGTAGTAGTGCACGACCTGCAGGATGGCGCGCGCCGGATCGACCACGCGGAAATAGATGACGGCGTTGACCTTGACCGTCACGTTGTCGCGCGTGATCACGTCCTGCGGCGGCACGTCCATGACGACCGTGCGCAGGTCGACGCGCGACATCTGCTGCACCAGCGGCCAGACCCAGACGAGCCCGGGGCCCTTGGTGCCGGTGTAACGGCCGAGGGTCAGGATCACGCCGCGCTGGTATTCGTTGAGCACGCGGATGCCGGACATGATCAGCAGTACCAGCACGATGATCAGAACTCCGATGGCGCCGAAGCCGAACATGGGTCACCTCCGCGGTGTGGGTTGGGTCGCCGGCGCGGAAGCGTCCGGCTCGACCTCGAGAATCAATCCGTCGCGCGCGAGCACGCGGGCGCGTTCTCCGGTACGCAATGGCGCCGTGCTGCGCACCCGCCAGCGCTCGCCCTGGAATTCCGCCCAGCCTTCCGTCTCGATGGGTTCGAGCGCAAGCACCGAGGCGCCGAGCAGCGCTTCCGCGCCGGTGGCGATGCGCGCGCGCCGCGCACGCCGGAACAGCATCAGCAGCACGGCGAGCATGGCCACCGCGCTCACGGCAATGCCGGCGATGACGCCCAGGTTCACCTCGTAGCCCGGCACGCCGGTATCCATGAGCAGCACCGAGCCGAACACGAAGGCGACGATGCCGCCGATGCCGAGCAGCCCGAAACTCGGCGCGAAGGCTTCGCCGACGAGCATCCCCACGCCGAGCACGATCAGCGCGAGCCCGGCGTAATTGACCGGCAGCATCTGCAGCGCGTAGCCGGCGAGCAGCAGGCTGATGGCACCGACGACTCCGGGCAGTATGGCGCCCGGGTTGTAGCCCTCGAGCAGCAGGCCGTAGATCCCGACCAGCAGCAGCAGGTAGGCCACGGTCGGATTGCTGAGCACCGCGAGCAGCTCGAGTCGCCAGCCCGGCTCGAGCCGCCGCAGCTCGGCGCCGGCGGTGGCGAGCGTGACGGCACCGCGCGGCGTGTCGACGGTACGCCCGTCGATCTTGCGCAGCAGCTCGTCGATGGCGGGGGCCATCTCGTCGATCACGTGGCGCTCGAGCGCCTGCGTGGCACTCAGGGATGCGCCGGTTCGCACGGCGTCTTCCGCCCAGTCCGCGTTGCGGCCGCGCCTTTCCGCAAGGCTTCGCAGGTACGCGACGGCGTCGTTGACCGCCTTGCGCTCGCCCGCATCAGTCGGCCGCGACTGTGCTTCGGAGCCGCGCGATGCGGGCCAACTGCCGCCCAGCGGCACGGGAGTCGCGGCCCCGAGATTGGTGCCGGGCGCCATTGCCGCCAGGGAGCACGCATAGAGGATGTACGTCCCGGCACTGGCGGCACGCGCGCCAGCCGGGCCCACCCAGCAGACGAACGGCACCGGCGAGGACAGGATGTCCTTGACGATGTCGCGCATCGAACCGTCGAGGCCGCCCGGCGTGTCGAGTCGCAACACGATGGCGCTGGCGCCCATGGCTGCGGCGCGCTCGCGGGCGGCGGACACCTGGCTGCTGCTCGCGGGACCGATGGGCCCGTCGATCTCGATGAGTGCAACCGGCCCGGCCTGCGCCACTCGCAGAGCGCACCACGCCAACCCCACGAGGAGAAGCCAGCGACTCATGGCAGCGAGTATATGAGGCTTTGCCCGGGCCGGTCAGCGAGTGCCGGATCCGGCGCGCGCTGAAGGCGCACGCTGACAAGGGTTTATCATCTGCGCGTGAGCGACCACGCCGACAGTTTCGACCCCCGCGAGTACATTCCCAGCCTGCCGCGCCGTCCCGGCGTCTACCGCATGTACGGCGCACCGGACGGCGAGGGCCGGTCCGAGCTGCTGTACGTGGGCAAGGCGCGCAACCTCCGTGACCGCGTCGGCAACTACTTCCTGGCGAGCAACGTCGACCCCAAGGTGCAGGCGCTGGTCGGGCACATCGCACGCATCGAGGTCACGCTCACCAGCTCCGAGACCGAGGCGCTGCTGCTCGAGTACAACCTGATCAAGGAGCACAAGCCGCGCTACAACATCGTGCTGCGCGACGACAAGAGCTTCCCGTATGTCTATCTACCGGCGGGGCACGACTACCCGCGGCTGGTGTTCTATCGGGGGGCGCGCAACCTGCCGGGACGCTTCTTCGGTCCGTTCCCGGGCGCCGGCGCGGTCAAGGAGACGCTGCAGAGCATCCAGAAGATCTTCCGCATCCGCAATTGCCGCGACAGCTTCTTCGAGAACCGCAGCCGGCCGTGCCTGCAGCACCAGATCGGGCGCTGCTCGGCGCCGTGCGTGAAGCTGATCTCGCGCGAGGACTACGCGCGCGACATCGGCGCCGCGGTCAAGGTGCTCGAGGGGCGCAACGACGAGGTGAGCGCCGAGCTCACCAAGGCGATGGAAAAGGCCGCCGAGGGTCTGCAGTACGAGCGCGCCGCGGCCTTGCGTGACCAACTCGCGGCGCTCAAGCAGGTGCAGGCCCAGCAGATCGTCACGGCCGAAGGCGACCGCGACATCGACGTGTTCGCGCTGGTCGGCGAGCCTGGCGAGTACGCCATCTCGGTGATGATCATCCGCGGCGGCCGCAACCTCGGCTCGACCTGCTATTTCCCCAGGGGCTCGCTCGCCGAGCCGAACGAGGCGCTGGCCTCGTTCCTGATGCAGTACTACGCGGAGACGCCGCCGCCCGCGGAGATCCTCGTGAACCTGGAGCTCGCCGAGGCCGCGGCGCTGACCATGGCGCTCGCGGAGCGTGCCGGCACGAGCCTGCGCTTGTGGCGGCCGTCGCGCGCGCTGCCGGCGCGCTGGATGGCGATGACCGTCGAGAACGCCACGCAGGCGCTGCGCATGCGACGCGCGCGGCGCGCCGACATCGAGGACATGCTGGCGGCGCTGGGCGAGCTGCTCGGTCTCGCGCAAACGCCGCAGCGTCTGGAATGTTTCGACATCAGCCACACGGCGGGCGAGGGCACCGTTGCCTCGTGCGTCGTCTACGGGCCGGAAGGGCCGATCAAGAAGGACTACCGGCGCTTCAACATCACCGGGGTCACGCCGGGCGACGACTACGGTGCGCTGCGCCAGGCACTGCACCGGCGCTACGAACGCGTGCGCGCGGGCGAAGCGCTGGCGCCCGACGTGCTGCTCATCGACGGCGGCCAGGGCCAGATCAACGAAGTGCACGGCGAGCTCGAGCAGCTCGGCTTCGGCGCGCTGACGCTGGTCGGCGTGGCCAAGGGTCCGGACCGCAAGCCCGGCCAGGAGCGCCTGTTCGTGCATGGCTCGGACGTGCCGCTCGCGCCCGGGCCGGACTCGAAAGCGCTGCGCGTGATCCAGCGCATCCGCGACGAGGCGCATCGCTTCGCGATCACCGGGCATCGCAAGCGCCGCGCGCGCCGCCACAACGAATCCGTGCTGGAGACCATCCCGGGACTCGGCCCGGCGAAGCGCCGCGCGCTGCTGCGCCACTTCGGCGGCATGCAGGGATTGATGCGCGCCGGCGTGGGCGATCTCGAGGCGGTCAGCGGAATCGGGACAACGCTGGCGCGCACGCTTTATGATCACCTCCACCCCGGAGCCTGAAGAGCGCCTGCGACCACGCGATGATCTGGAACCTGCCTAACACGCTGACCTGGCTGCGCATCTTCGCGATTCCGCTGGTCATCGTGTTGTTCTATCTACCGTACCACTGGGCGGACCCGGCGGCCGGCCTGCTGTTCGCGGTCGCCGGCATCACCGATTCGCTCGACGGCTACTTCGCACGCAAGATGGGACAGACCTCGCGGCTCGGGGCGTTCCTCGATCCGGTGGCCGACAAGCTGATCGTCGCGGTGGCGCTCGTGCTGCTGGTCAGCAAGGACTTCAGCGACATGATCGTGCCCGGGCTCGAAGCGCTCGACGGGCCGCGCGCCACGCTGCGCGAGGAGTCGATCCGCGCCATCCTGGTGTTGTGTGCCATCGTGATCATCGGCCGCGAGATCGCGATCTCGGCGCTGCGCGAGTGGATGGCGGAGATCGGGCAGCGCGGCAAGGTGAAGGTCACGCAGCTCGCCAAGCTCAAGACCATCCTGCAGATCGTCGGCCTGTCCTGCATGCTGTTCCGCTGGGACCTGCCCATCCTGCCGGGCGTGGCGCTGCCGGTGTTCCAGATCGGCTTCGTGCTCACCATCGTCGCCGCGGCGCTGACGCTGATCTCCGCGGTGTCCTACCTGCGCGCCGCCTGGCCGGACCTGCGCGGACACACATGATCCGATCGGTCTGCGTGTTCTGCGGCTCGGCGGCTGGCGCCCGGCCTAGCTACCCGGCGGCCGCGCGCGAGCTGGGCGCCGCGCTGGGCCGCGCCGGAATCACGGTGGTGTACGGCGGCGGACGTCTCGGGCTCATGGGCATCGTCGCCGACGCCGCGCTGGCGGCCGGCGGGCGCGTGGTCGGCGTCATCCCGCGCATGCTGATCGACCGCGAACTCGCGCACCCGGGCCTCACGCGCCAGCACGTGGTCACGACCATGCACGAGCGCAAGACGCTGATGGCCGAACTGTCGGATGCCTTCGTCGGCCTGCCGGGCGGCATGGGCACGTTCGACGAGCTGGTGGAGATCGTGACCTGGGCGCAACTGGGCTTGCACGCCAAGCCGGTGATCCTCGCCAACATCGACGATTACTTCCGCGCGCTGTACGGCATGCTCGACAACGCCGTGGCCGAGGGCTTCGTGACGCCGCAGAGCAGGGCGCGCTGGCGCAATGCGCAAAGCGTCACGGAAGTCATGGGAATCCTTGAGAAAGAAGGGCTTGGCGCGGAGAGTATTTCTTGACTTGCCGGGCCGTGGCCCTAGAATCTCCGCCCTCTCCAGGGTGCGGGAATAGCTCAGTTGGTAGAGCACGACCTTGCCAAGGTCGGGGTCGCGAGTTCGAGTCTCGTTTCCCGCTCCAATTCTCCTCGGCCTCTTCATGGCGGCCGCTGGCTAGGTGGCAGAATGGTTATGCAGCGGCCTGCAAAGCCGTCTATGCCGGTTCGATTCCGACCCTAGCCTCCACAAATCCTGCCTGATGCGCTGGCGACGACTCGTTGCGGGGTTGCTGCTCGGAGTGGTCGCGCTCGCGCTGCTGGTCGTCGCGATCAATCGTCCCTGGTTCGACGAAGCGTTGATGCCCGAACTCGTCGCGTTGCGCGATTCCAAGGTCGAGTTCTCCGGCGACAATGCCTATGCCGAGATCGCCGCCTTGCGAAAATCGGATTCGCCGCTGGCTGCGCTGCCGAGTCTCGAGTGCGTTGCGCGCCGCTATCTCGATTGCGCTTCGCGCCTGATCGCGGAGTCCGCGTCGACGCACTGGCAGACCCCGGACGTGGTGCAGCGCCTCGAACGCTACGACGTGCTGCTGCGTCACGCGCACTATGTCGAGACGCGCGCCGCCGGGGCGGGGGCGCCGGTCGTGCCGAACCTGAGCATCCTCAACCTGGGTCAGCTGCGGCTGGCGCTGAGCTACCAACACGACACGACGCCGGACTTCCTGGAGAAGGCCGCGGACGACTTCGGTTTCTGGACCACGGTCCTGCGCGAAGGCGAGTCCCTGCAGGCCAAGATGGTCGCGTTGGGCGCCATCCAGAACGATCTCGATTTCATCTCCACGCGGATGCGCGAGCGGCCACTCGAGTCCGCCGAGCTGCAGTTCGTGCAGGACTTCCTGCATCCGTTCACACCCGAAGAAGCCGACGTCGGCGCCGGCATCCTCTCGGAACTACGCATCGAGCTGCTGCTGGGTGAACCCTACGTGGCCATGGATTCCCCATGGTGGATGCGGCTGCTGCTGCAGAAGAACGCGACACTGAATCTCGGCTATCGCGAGATCATCGCGCCGGTGGTGGCGCGTGCGGCGCTGAGCGCCCGGCAGTTCTACGCAACCCGCGGCTACGAGCCGATTCATCATGAACTGCACGCGACCCCGCGGAGCTTGTTCAATCTCGGCGGCCGGCTCGCATGGGCCCGTTCCACGTGGGATCCCTGGGAGTTTCCGTCGCGCGTGCATGACCTGGACGCCCGGATCTCGATGGTGTTGCTGCAGGCGGAAATCGCACAGCGGCCGGGCGCGGAACCCGGCGCGGTGATCCGGGAATCGACCCATCGCAACCCGTACACGGGCGAGGCGTTCGAGTACGACGCGCGGGCCGGGATCATTTCTTTCCAGTGCGTGGAAAAGGCCTACCATCCCCCCGACCCGCCGCCACTATGCGCCGTGGCCATCCAACGCCCGGTGAACTAGCGGCTGAGGGTAGAATGCGCGCCCTAACGATGGCGTACATTCGCGCGGAAACGCAGGCAGCCCTGGTGGCGGAACTGGTAGACGCAACGGACTTAAAATCCGTCGGTCGCAAGGCCATGCCGGTTCGATTCCGGCCCGGGGCACCACGCCTCCCATGTTGAACGTATCCGGCCTGCACCTGTGGCGGGGCGATCGACACGTTTTGCGCGGCGTGGCGTTCTCGGCCAGCGCGGGCCAGTGCGTGTTGCTCACCGGCAGCAACGGCGCCGGCAAGACCACGTTGCTGCGCGCGATCGCCGGGCTGCTCGATCCGGAGAGCGGCGAGGTGACCTGGCGCGGAAAATCCGCGCGCCGCGAGCGCGACCAGTTCCACGCCGAGATGTGCTACCTCGGACACGAGCCGCCGCTCAAGGCGGATCTTTCCGGACGCGAGAATCTGCGCTTCTCCATCGGCATCCGCCGCCCGGTCACCGCCGCGGAACTCGACGCGGCGCTCGCGCGCACCGGGGCGGGCGGGTTTTCCGACCGGCCGGTACGCAGCCTCTCGGCAGGACAGCGGCGGCGCGTGGCGCTCGCGGGCGTGCTGCTGACCGGCGCCGCCCTGTGGCTGCTCGACGAGCCGACGACCAACCTGGATACGGACGGACAACGGCTGGTGGCGGCGCTCATCGCGGAGCAGGTGGCGCGTGGCGGCATCGTGATCGCCGCGGTCCACCAGCCGCTGGAGCTTTCCGGTGCGCCGCCGATGAGGCTCGACCTGTCCGGCCAGCCGGGGGCCGCTACATGAGAACCGGGCCCCTCGAAGCGGCCCGCCTGGTCATGCTCCGCGACCTGCGCCTCGCTTTCCGGAAGCCATCGCACCTGTTGCAGCCGCTCATGTTCTTCATGATCGTGGCGACGCTGTTCCCTTTGACATTGAGCCCGGAGTTGTCGCGGCTGCGAGACGCCGCGCCCGGTGTCTTGTGGGTCGGCGCATTGCTATCCTCCTTGCTGGCGCTCGAATTCCTGTTCCGTGACGACGCCGTCGACGGAACGCTCGAGCAATTCGCGTTGTCGGGCCAGTCGCTGACCTGGATGCTGTTCGCGAAGACCTGCACGCACTGGTTGCTGACCGGCCTGCCGCTGGCGCTGTCCGCGCCGGTGGCGGCGATGGCGCTGGGAGTGCCGGCGGAGGCGATGTGGAGCATGGTCGGGGCGCTGATGCTCGGCGGCTTCGCGCTCAGCCTGATCGGCGCGATCAGCGCGGGGCTGACGTTGGGCGCGCGGCGCGGCGGCGTGCTGCTGTCGCTGCTGACGCTGCCGCTGGCGGTGCCCATCCTGGTGTTCGGCGCGGATGCCACGCAGCGCGCCATCACCGGCGGCGAGATCGCGCCGCCGATGTACCTGCTGGGCGCGATCGCCGTGCTCGGCGTGACCCTGGCCCCGCTGGCGGCCGCCGCCGCCGTGCGGATTGGTCTCGAGTAGCGACGGGAGAAGTGTAGTCAGCCATGGCCTGGACCTGGTTCCATCGATTCGGCTCGCCGCCCTGGGTGTACCGCTTCGCGGCGCGCTGGGCGCCGTGGTTCGGCGGCGCCGCGGTACTCGCCATGCTGGTCGCGCTCTACGGGGGCCTGGTGCTCGCTCCGCCCGACTACCAGCAGAAGGACGCGTTCCGCATCGTCTACATCCACGCGCCGGTCGCGACGCTGTCGATGGCCGTGTACTCCACGATGGCCGTGGCAGCCGCGGTCGGGCTCATCTGGCGCATGAAGGTGGCGCACGCCGCGGCCGCAGCCTGCGCGCCCATCGGTGCCTGGTTCACGGTGGCCACGCTCGCCACGGGCATGCTGTGGGGCAAACCCATGTGGGGCGCCTATTGGGTGTGGGATCCCCGCCTGACGTCGGAACTCATCCTGCTGTTCCTGTATCTGGGTTACATGGGACTGCGCGCCAGCATCGAGGACCCGCAGAAGGCGGACAAGGCGAGCGCGGTGCTGGCCATCGTCGGCGCCGTGAACATTCCGATCATCAAGTACTCGGTGACCTGGTGGAATTCATTGCATCAGCCCGCGACGCGGCTGATCGGCGAAGCCGACATGGACTGGTCGATGGTGTGGCCGCTGCTGCTGATGCTGCTGGCGTTCTTCCTGTATTTCGCCTGGGTGCTGCTGATCCGGCTGCGCGCCGAGCTGCTGCGTCGCGAACGCAACGCCAGCTGGGTGCGCGAGGTGCTGACGTGAACGATTTCTTCGCGATGAGCGGTTACGCGCGCTATGTCTGGCCGGCCTTGGGGCTCGGCTTCGGCATCGTGGTGCTCATCTATGTCATGGCGCGCGGCGCGCTCGCCGCCGCCAAGCGCGATGCGAAGCGCCGCCTGGAGATGAACCCATGATGCCGCGCTACCGGCGCATGTGGATGGTGGTCGGCATCCTCGCCGGTGTCGGCCTGGCGGCCTGGCTCGGCACGCAGGCGTTCCGCAGCAACGTGATGTTCTTCTTCGATCCCACGCAGATCGCCTCGGGCGAGGCGCCGGCCGACAAGCGGTTCCGCCTCGGCGGCATGGTGGAGAAGGGCAGCGTGCAGAAGACTCCCGGTTCGCTCGACATCCGCTTCCTCGTGACGGACTTCAAGCACACCGTGCCGGTGAAGTACTCGGGCATCCTGCCCGACCTGTTCCGCGAGGGGCAGGGCGTGGTCGCGCATGGCCGCATGCAGGGCGGAACCTTCGTGGCGGACGAAATCCTCGCCAAGCACGACGAGAAGTACATGGCGCCCGAGGTGGCGAAGTCGCTCAAGGACAACCCGCCGCCGCCCAACGTCGGCGCGGGAAGTTAGTCGATGATCCCGGAGCTCGGACAATTCGCGCTGGTGCTCGCGCTGCTGCTCGCGGCGGCGCAGGCGGTGTTCGGCCTGGCGGGCGCGCACCGGCGCGACGCGCGCTGGATGGCGGTGGTGCGGCCGGCGGTCGCCGGGCAGTTCGTGCTGGTGAGCACCGCCATCGGCGTGCTGATTCATGCCTTCGTGAATTTCGATTTCTCGGTGCTCTACGTCGCCAGCAATTCGAACTCGGCGCTGCCCACGTTCTACCGCGTGGCCGCGCTCTGGGGCGCGCACGAGGGATCGCTGCTGCTGTGGGCGTGGATCCTCGCGCTGTGGACGCTGGCCGTGGCGATCTTCAGCCGCAACCTGCCGGCGAGCTTCGCGAGTCGCGTGATGGGCGTGCTCGGCATCGTCAGCCTGGGCTTCCTCCTGTTCACGCTCTACACCTCGAATCCGTTCGAGCGGCTGATTCCGGCGCCGGCCGACGGCCGCGACCTGAATCCCGTGCTGCAGGACCCGGCGCTCGCCATGCATCCGCCGCTGCTCTACACCGGCTACGTGGGCTTCGCGGTGGCGTTCGCGTTCGCCTGCGCGGCCATGCTCGAGGGCAGGCTCGACCAGGCCTGGGCGCGCTGGACGCGGCCGTGGACCACGCTCGCCTGGTGCTTCCTGTCGGTCGGCATCGCGCTCGGCAGCTGGTGGGCGTACTACGAGCTCGGCTGGGGCGGCTACTGGTTCTGGGATCCGGTGGAGAACGCCTCGTTCATGCCGTGGCTGGTCGGCACCGCGCTGATCCACTCGCTGGCCGTGACCGAGAAACGTGGCCTCTTCAAGAGCTGGACGCTGCTGCTCGCCATCCTGGCGTTCTCGCTGAGCCTGCTGGGCACGTTCCTGGTGCGCTCGGGCGTGCTGGTGTCCGTGCATTCGTTCGCCGCCGATCCGGCGCGCGGCATGTTCATCCTGGCCTTCCTGGTCATCATGATCGGCGGCGCGCTCGCGCTGTATGGCTGGCGCGCGCCGCTGCTGAAGTCCCAGGCGGGCTTCGACGCCACGGCACGCGAAGCCTTCCTGCTGTACAACAACATCGCGCTGGTGCTGGCCGCGCTGATCGTGTTCATCGGCACGCTCGCGCCGTTGATCAACGACACGCTGGGGCTGCAGTCCATTTCCGTGGGGCCCGGCTGGTTCACGCGCTCGTTCCCGTTCGTGGCGCTGGCGCTCGTGGCCCTGGTCTCGATCGGCATCCACGCCGCCTGGAAGCGCGGCCGCCTGGTGGACAGCCGGCGGCGCATCTGGGCCGGTCTCGCGGCCGGCGTGGTGCTCGGCCTGGCGCTGGCGTTCGGCGCCTACGGGCCGGGCAAGTGGCTGTCGTACGTCGGCATCGTGCTCGGCTGCTGGATCATCGTCTCCTCGCTGTTCGATCCGGTCGACCGGCTGCGGCGCCGGCTGTCGTTGTCGCGCGCCATCATCGGCATGACGGTGGCGCACCTCGGGCTCGGCGTCTGCGTGATCGCGATCTCCACGGTGGAGTCGTACACCATCGAGCGCGACGTGGCGCTCGGGCCGGGCGAGACCGTGGCCATGGGCCGCTACGCCTACCGCTTCGACAAGCTCGAGCCGGTGGAAGGGCCTAACTACGACGGCACGCGCGCCGAGGTCACGGTACTGCGCGACGGCCGGCCGATCGCCGTGCTGCATCCCGAAAAGCGCTTCTACTGGGTGCAGCGCTCCGCCATGACCGAGGCCGGCATCCACAGGCGCTGGAACATGGACCTGTTCGCGGCGCTGGGCGAGGACCTGGGCGAAGGCCGCTGGAGCGTGCGCGCGCAGGTGCGGCCGCTGATCGACTACGTGTGGCTGGCCGCGTTCCTGATGGCGCTCGGCGGTGCGATCGCCGCCAGCGATGCGCGCTATCGCTCGCGCGTCCCCGCCACGCAGCCCGCGGGCGCCACGGCAGCCGAGGTCACTTGAACCGCTTCGTCATCCCGGTAATCGTGTTCCTGGTGCTGGCCGGCGTGCTGTACGTCGGCGTCCGGCATTCGCCCAACAAGAGCACCATGGTGTCCGCGCTGCTCGGCAAGCCGGCGCCGGCCTTCGAGCTGCCGGTGATCGGCGATCCGGCGCGCAGGTTCGATTCGCGCACGCTCGCGGGCAAGCCGTGGGTGCTGAACGTCTGGGGAACCTGGTGCCCCGAATGCCGCGTCGAGCACCAGACGCTCATCGACATCGCGCGCAGCAATGTCGTGCCGCTGGTCGGCCTGAACTGGCGCGACGACGACGAGGCCGCGCAGCAATGGCTGGCGCAGCTCGGCAATCCCTACACCGTGGTGGCGGCGGATCGCGAAGGGCGCACCGCCATCGACTTCGGCGTGTACGGCGCGCCCGAGACCTTCTTCATCGACGCGAACGGCATCGTGCAGTACCGCCATGTCGGTGCGATGACTCCCGAGGTGTGGCAGCGGGAGTTCCTCTCGCGGCTGCCACAGGGAGGTCTGCCGTGAGCGCGCGACGCGCACTGGCCGGCCTGGTACTGGCGCTGCTCGTTTCGCTGGGCGCGCGCGCGGTGGATCCGACCACGCTGCCGAACGCGGAGCTGCAGCAGCGCTACGAGGCGCTGCCGCACGAGTTGCGATGCATGCAATGCATGAACAACAGCATCGCGGATTCTCCGGTGGGCCTCGCCGCGGACCTGCGACGCGACGTCAAGGAGCTGCTGCTCGTGGGCAAGACCGACGACGAGATCCGCGCCTACATGGTGCAGCGCTATGGCGACGTGATCCTGTTCACTCCGCCGGTGCGCGGTGCGGCGCTGTGGGTGTGGATATTCCCGGCATTGGCCGCGCTGGCAGGCGTGTTCGTCGCGGTGCGCATCGTGCGCCGCCGCTCGAGCCTCGTGGAACACGACGACAGCGTCGTCGATTCCGAAGAAGCCAGCCGATGATCCTCGCGTTCGTGCTGATTGCCGGAACCCTGGCGGCGGGCGCCGCGCTGCTGCTGTTGCTGCCGCTGGTGCGCCGGCGCGCGGACGCGAGCCCGGTGGCGGCCGTGTCCGCAATCGTCGTGGTGCTCGCCATGTTGTTGGGCGGCGCGGGCCTGTACGCGGCGTTCAGCAACTTCAGCTGGGTCGAGGCGCCGGCAGTCGCCGATACGCCCGCCGCGATGACGGCGAAGCTCGCGCGGCGACTCGCCGCGCAGCCGGACGATCTCGAGGGCTGGCTGTTGCTGGGCCATTCCTACACGCAGCTCGAGCAGTTTCCGCTGGCGGTGCGCGCCTACCAGCGCGCCGACCGGCTGGCCGGCGGCAGGAACGCGACCGCCATTCTCGGCATCGCGGAGTCGCTGGTCGCGCAGGATTCGGAGCAGCTGGGCGGCGCGGCCGGCAAGCTGTTCGAGCGCGTGCTGGAGATGGAACCCGACAATGGCAAGGCGCTGTTCTATGGCGCATTCGCCGCGCTGGCGCGGCAGGAGCTGCCGCTGGCGCGCGAGCGCTTCCAGCGCATGCTGCAAAAGAATCCTCCGCCGCAGGTGCGCGACATCCTGGCGCAGCGCGTGGCCGCGATCGATGCGGCGCTCGGCACGGGCGCGGCGCCCGAGGCAGCCCCGGGCGCGGGCGACGACGCGCGCATCGCCGTGCGCGTTTCGCTGTCGCCGCGGCTCGCCGCGAAGATTCCGGACGGCGCGCCGTTGTTCGTGGCGGCGCGCGATCCGCAACAGCCCGGCCCGCCGTTCGCCGTGAAGCGTCTGGCGGCAAGATTTCCCGTGGATGTCGAGCTCACGGCGGCGGACGCCATGCTGGCTTCGCGCCGGATCGCGGCGGGCCAGCAGCTGGAAGTGGTGGCGCGCGTGGCGCTGGGCGGCACGCCGACGGCCTCGAGCGGCGACCCGTTCGGACAAGTTAGCTATCATGTCGGCAGGGACGGCAGGCTGAACATCGTCATCGATCGCCTCGCCCCATAGCGTCAGGGACACCATGCAGGCCAAGCATTCGCTCGAATTCGCGCGCGCGCCCGCGGTCTGGTCGATGTATCCGAAGATCCTGATCGCGCGCAAGCCGTCGCTGGTGCCCGAAGGCCGCGAGGTGCCGCGCATCGAGGCGCGGCTCAGCAAGGTGGCCATCGACCGCAAGCACCTGGCCGCGTACGCGGAAGTGTGCGGCGCCGCCGCCGGCACGACGCTGCCCATCGCCTATCCACACGTGCTGGCGACGCCGCTGCACCTGGCCATGCTGGGCGCCGAGGCTTTCCCGGTGAAGCTGTTCGGCCTGGTGCACGTGCAGAACCGCATCGCCATGCGCCAGCCGCTCTCGGCCGACGAGCCCGCCGAGATCCGCGCGTGGATCGAAGGTCACCGCGACACCGAGCGCGGCCAGGAATTCGACCTGCACACCGAGTACGTGGTCGCGGGCGAGGCGCTGTGGGACGAGACCTGCACGTTCCTCGCGCGCAGGCGTCCGCCGCCGGGCGCGACGCGCAGCAGCCTGGCGGCGCGCAGCGCCGACGGTCCGCCGGACGCCGTGGCCGTCAAATCGAGCAGCTTCCGTGCGCCGGCCGGGCTCGGCCGCCGCTACGGCTTCATCTCCGGCGACGTCAATCCGATCCACATGAGCGACCTGACGGCGCGCGCCTTCGGCTTCCAGCGCGCGATCGCGCATGGCATGTGGTCGCTGGGCCGCGTGGCCTCGGAGTTCGAGGCCGGGCAGTTCGACGGCGGCTGCGAGTTGTCCGTGGCGTTCAAACTACCCATCTACATGCCGGCCTGGCTGATGCTGCAGCGCTGGCCCATCGAGAACGGCTCGGGCTTCGCATTGCGCGACGGCCAGGGCGAGAAGCCGCACCTGGCCGGGACGCTGAAGTCGCTGCGGTGACACCGGGCACGCGCGTGGCCGCCGGCCGCGAGGAGCGGCACGCGCTGTGGGCCGCGGCGCTCGGCCACTTCTGCCTGCTCGGCGGCTACTACGTGCTGCGGCCGATCCGCGAGGCGCTGGCGCTCGAAGTCGGCGTGCGCAACAACTTCCAGCTGTTCCTCACGGTGCTGGTCGCCTCCTGCCTGCTGCTGCCGGCGTACTGGTGGCTGGTGCGCCGCACGCCGCGCACGCGCCTGCTGTGGATCGTCACGGTCACCTTCGCCATCACGTTCATCTCGCTGGCGTTCGGGCTCGAGCTGATGCCGCGCAATCGCGCGCTGGCGGCCGCGTACTTCGTCGCGCTGACGACCTCGAACCTGCTGTTGATCGCGGTGTTCTGGAGCGCGATGTCGGACGTGTGGCGCCCGGAACTGGCCAAGCGCTTCTACGGCTACGTCGCCGCGGGCGGCAGCGCCGGCGCGCTCGCCGGCAACCTGGTCGTGCGCGGCTTCGTGATCGAGCACGGACTGCCCCCGCTGATCGTCGGCGGGAGCCTCGCCATCGCGCTCTCGGCGGCGCTGGTGACGCAGGCGCGCGCTTCGCTGCGCCGCGCCGCGCATGGACGCGTGGTGCCGGATGGCGCGATCCCCGTGGGCGGGCGGGCGCTGGATGATCTCAGGCGTCTCGCGACCTCGCCGTACCTGCTCGGCATCGCCGGCGTGATCGTCATCGGCCAGACCATCGGCGCCTTCATGTACAACGAGCAGGGCAAGTACATCGCCTCGCTGTATCCGGGCGAGGCCGAGCGCGCGGCGATGTTCGCCAATCTCGAGATCGGCGTGAACCTGCTGGCGTTGTTCTTCCAGGCGGTGGTGGTCACCTGGCTCACGCGCCGCGGCAGCGTGGCGCTGAGCCTGTCGGCGATGCCGGCGCTGGTGGGCGCGAGTTTCGTGCTGCTGGCGCTGGTGCCCGCGGGCGCCGTCCTGCTGGTCACGCAGGTGATCCGCCGCGCGGCCGACTACGGGCTCGGCAAGCCACCGCGCGAGATGCTGTTCACCGTGCTGAACCCGGAGAGCAAGTTCAAGAGCAAGAGCCTGATCGACACCGTCCTGCAGCGCGGCAGCGACACCGGCGGGCAGGCCGTCTACAAGCTGGTCGAAGGCGCCGGCATCGTCGGCATGTCCTGGATCTGTGTCGCGCTGTGCGCCGGGCTGCTGGTGTCGACGCGCATCCTCGGCCGCAGCTTCGAAGCGCGGCGCGAACGCGCACCGCAGCTCGCGAATCCCGCCGCATGAGCACGCCGACCGCGACACTGCCGGCATGCTGGCTCGACGCCACGGGCCGGCCGCGCGTCGACCTGCGCGCCATCCTGGCGCTCGCGGCGCCGCTCATGGCCACCAACGCCGTGCAGTCGCTGCTCAATCTCACCGACCTGTGGTTCATCGGCCGGCTGTCGACCGACGCCGTCGCGGCCATGGGCGCGATCTACTGGATCATGAGCTGCGCGGTGCTGTTGTTCGGCGGCGTCGGTCTCGCCGTGCAGACCTTCGTGGCGCAGGCATTCGGCAGCCGGCGCGGCGCGCGGGCGTCGCGCGCGCTGTGGAACGCCGTGTGGGCGACGCTCGCGATGGCGCCACTGTTCCTGGCGCTGGCCTTGGCCGGACCCTGGCTGCTGCACCCGTTCGGACTGGCGCCGCGTGTCGAGGCGCTGGCGCTCGAATACTGGACGCCGCGCATGTCGGGTGCATTCGTCGGTGCGATGTGCTGGGCGGCGCTCGGCTTCTTCAACGGCATCGCGGCGGTGCGCTTCACGCTGCTGATCGTGATCTTCATGACCTGCGTGAACGCCATCGCCAACCAGGTCTTCATGTTCGAGCTCGGCATGGGCATGAAGGGCTCGGCGTGGGGCACGAACTTCGCGCAGCTCGCCGGCTTCGCGCTGGCAATGACGCTGTTCCTGCGCGGCGCGACCGGCCGCCGCTACCGTTCGCGCCTCACCTGGCGGCCACGTTGGCGCGTGATCCGCGCGCAGCTCGCCGTGGGCATGCCGATCGGCGTGATGTACGGCGCCGACGTGCTGGGTCTCGCACTGTCGCAATTGATGATCGCGCAGAGCAGCGCGGTGGGCGCCGCGGCCACGCAGATCGTGATGGCGCTGACCTCGATGGCCTACATGCCGACCATCGGCATCGCGCTGGCGGGCACCACGCTGGTCGGACAGTCGATCGGCGCCGGCAGCCGCGACTGGGCCAACCGGCTGGGGAACGTGGTCATCGCGCTGTGCGCGACGCTGATGGCGCTGGTGGCGGTGCTGCTGATCGTCGTCGGTCCGTGGGTGCTGCGCCTGTTCGTCAGCAACGGCGATGCGGCGGCCGACGACGTCGTGGCACTCGGCCTGGTGCTGCTCTGGCCGGCGGCCGCGTACCAGGTGTTCGACGGCCTGTACTGCGGCGCGGGCTTCTGCCTGCGCGGCGCGGGTGACACGCGCGTGCCGGCGGCGACCGCGCTGGTGCTGTCGTGGTTCCTGTTCGTGCCGCTGGCGCACACGCTGATCTTCGCGCCCGGAGAAGGCTGGATCGACGGCCTGCCGCATTTCGGCTGGGGCGCGCGCGGCGGCTGGTACGCGCTGATGATCTACGTGATGTTGTTAGGTTCGAGCATGTTCTGGCGGTGGCGCGCCGGCGCGTGGCGCAGGGTCGCATTGTGAAGTCCGCGCTGGCGGGCGCTGCCGCCGCGACCAGGCACTACCTTATCGACGCGCCGGTGCCGGCATGCTAATCATGGCTTCATGAAAGAAGTCCGCTACAAGGTCGAGGCCGGCATCGCCTGGCTGTCGATGAACAACCCGCCGTTGAACGCGCTGTCGCACGCGTTGCGCAAGGCGATCGTGCAATCGCTGGATCGCGCCGTGGCGGATCCGAAGGTCACGGCCGTCGTGATCATCGGCAACGAACGCGCGTTCTCGAGCGGCGCGGACATCAAGGAATTTTCCGGCGCCGGGTTCTACGCCGAGCCGTTCCTGCCCGTGGTCGTGGACATCGTCGAGGCCGCGACGAAACCGGTGATCGCGGCGATCAGCGGCGCCTGCATGGGCGGCGGCCTCGAGCTGGCGCTGGGCTGTCACTATCGCGTCGCCCTGGCCGACGCAAAGATCGCGTTTCCGGAAGTGAAGCTCGGCCTGATCCCGGGCGCCGGCGGCACGCAGCGTTTCCCGCGACTGGTCGGCCTCGAGACGGCGATCAACCTGATCGTGTCCGGCGCGACGCTGCCTGCCTCCGCTTTCAAGGGCAGCGCGCTGTTCGATGTCGTCGTCGATGGCAGGGACGCCAAGGCGCTGGCCGCGGCGGCGCGGGAATTTGCGTCGGGCCTGAAGAACCCGAAGAAGGAGGGCGGTGAGGTGCGCCGCGTCCGCGACCTGCCGGTGCAGCACCCGCAGGCCGAGGCCTTCCTGCAGTTCGCGAAGACCAGCGTGAATGCGTTGGCGCGCGGACTCGCCGCACCGCTGCGCGCGCTCGAAGCCGTGGGCGCATCGGTGGGCCAGTCGTTCGCCAGGGGCATCGCGACCGAGAAGAAGATCTTCGGCGAGCTCATCGTCAGCCCCGAGTCGCAGGCGCTGCGCCATGCGTTCTTCGCCGAGCGCGCGGCCGCCAAGATCCGCGGCCTTTCGGACAAGACGCCGCAGCGGAAGATCGCGCGGGTGGCCGTGGTCGGCGCCGGCACGATGGGCGGCGGGATCGCGATGACCTTTGCCAATGCCGGACTGCCGGTGACCTTGCTGGAAGCGAAGCAGGAAGCGCTGGACCGCGGCATGGCCGCGATCCGCAAGAACTACGAGGGCGCGGTCGCCAGGCGCAAGCTCAAGCCCGAAGACGCGCAGAAGCGCATCGCGCTGATCACGCCCTCGCTCGACTACGGTGCAGCGGCGAAGGCCGATCTCATCATCGAGGCGGTGTTCGAGGATCTCGAGGTCAAGAAAGCCGTGTTCCGCGCGCTGGACGAGGTGGCAAAGCGCGGCGCCATCCTCGCCACCAATACCTCCACGCTGGATGTCGACGCCATCGCCGCGTTCACGAAGCGCCCGGGCGACGTGCTCGGCCTGCATTTCTTCAGCCCGGCGAACGTCATGCGACTGCTCGAGATCGTGCGCGCGAAGAAGACGCGCCCCGACGTGCTCGCCACGGCGCTCGCGGTCGCGAAGCGCATCGGCAAGACCGGCGTGTTCGCCGGTGTCTGCGACGGCTTCATCGGCAATCGCATGCTCGATCCGTACGCGCAGCAGGCGCTGCTGATGCTGGAGGAGGGCGCCTCTCCGCAGCAGGTCGATGCGGCGATCGAAGCCTTCGGCTTCGCCATGGGTCCGTTCCGCATGTCGGATCTGGCAGGCAACGACATCAGCTGGCACATCCGCCAGCGGCACTATGCCGAGAACCCGCGCATGCGCCACATGCGCATCGCGGACCGCATCTGCGAGCTGGGACGCTTCGGGCAGAAAACCGGCGCGGGCTGGTATCGCTACGAGCCCGGAAAGCGCGTTGCCATCGCCGACCCGATCGTCGACACCATCATCGACGAGGAACGCAAGGCACTGAAGATCACGCCGCGCCGCATTCCGGACGAGGAGATCGTCGACCGGCTGCTGTACGCGCTGGTGAACGAGGGCGCGCGCATCCTCGACGAGGGCATCGCGCAGCGCGCCTCCGACATCGACGTGGTGTATCTCAGCGGCTACGGATTCCCGGTGTCGCGCGGCGGACCGATGTTCCATGCCAGTCGCGTGGGCCTCGGTCTCGTGGTACGGCGCATGCGCGAGTTCGCGGCCAATCCACATGCCGATCCGCCGTTCTGGAAGCCGGCGAAGCTGCTGGCGCGGCTCGCGGCGCAGGGCCGTACCTTCGATGGAGTGGAAGGTGCTCGAAAGGAGAAAGGCCGTGGCTGACGTGGTCATCGTTTCCACCGCGCGCACCGCGCTCACGAAGTCCTGGCGCGGCGCGTTCAACCTGACGCACGGCGCGACGCTCGGCGGCCATGTCGTGAAAGCCGCCATGGAGCGCGCGAAAGTCGACCCCGCCGAAGTCGAGGACGTGCTCATGGGCTGCGCCAACCCGGAGGGCGCCACCGGTTTCAACATCGCGCGCCAGATCGCGCTGCGCGCCGGCTGCCCGGTGACCACGGCCGGCATGACCGTCAACCGTTACTGTTCCTCGGGACTGCAGACCATCGCGCTCGCCGCGCAGCGCATCGCCAGCGGCGAGGGCGAGCTGTACGTCGCCGGTGGCGTGGAATCGATCTCCTGCGTGCAGAACGAGCGCATGAATCTCTTCATGGCGAAGGAAGCCTGGCTCGACGAGCACAAGCCGGCTATCTACTTCAGCATGCTCGAGACCGCCGAGATCGTGGCGCGCCGCTACGGGATTTCGCGCGAGGCACAGGATCGCTACGGCGTGCAGAGCCAGCAGCGCGCGGCCGCGGCGCGTGCCGCCGGCCGCTTCGATGCCGAGCTCGTGCCCATCGACGTCGTCATGGGCGCCGCGGACGCGGACAGCGGCCGGCTGCAGACGCGCGCAGTGCGGGTGGACGCCGACGAGGGCATCCGCCCCGACACGACCTACGAAGCCGTGGCAAGGATCCGGTCGGCCACGCCGGGCGGCGTGATCGCGGCCGGCAATGCCAGCCAGTTCTCCGACGGCGCCTCCGCCTGCGTGCTCATGAGCGCCGCGCGCGCCGAGCGGCAGGGCATCACGCCGCTCGGCATCTTCCGCGGCTTTGCCGTGGCCGGATGCGAGCCCGACGAGATGGGCATCGGTCCGGTTTTCGCGGTGCCGAAGCTGCTGGAGCGCGCGGGAAAAACTGTGTCCGACATCGACCTCTGGGAGCTCAACGAGGCCTTCGCCGTGCAGGTGCTGTACTGTCGCGACAGGCTCGGCATACCCGACGACCGTCTCAACGTGAATGGCGGCGCGATCGCGCTCGGTCATCCGTACGGCATGACGGGCTCGAGGCTGGTCGGGCATGCGCTCATCGAGGGCAAGCGGCGGGGCGCGCGCCTCGTCGTGGTCACCATGTGCATCGGCGGCGGCATGGGCGCCGCCGGACTGTTCGAAGTGGTTTGAGGAGCCGGCTGCATGCTCAAGAACCTGATCGCCATCGTCCTCGCCCTGGCCGCGGGCGCCGTGGGCTATTCGCTGTGGACGCGCAAGGATGCCGAGGAGAGTCCGATCAACGTGCTGGTCACGCAGATGCGCACGCGGGCGATCATCGAGCACGAGCGCCAGGTGACGGTCTGGTACAAGGCCTGTCCCGAGGTGCCGGGCATCAATCCACAGGTCATGGTGATCTGGCCCGCCAAGTTGAACTACGAGCTGGACCTGGCGAGCACGCACCTGTCGCTGGGCGCGGATGGGGTGCTGCACGTCGAGACGCCGCCGATCCGCGGCGACGATCCGTCCGTGCCCTCGGAAGTGGGTGAGTACATGGCCCAGACCTCGTTCTGGACGCTCGACAGCGAGCAGGCCATCGTCATGCGCGAAATGCAGAAGGCGACGCCGATGGCGCGGCACCTGACCGCGTATTTCCTTCGGAATGACGTGGGGTTGAGCGATCAGTTCAAGGAAGAACTCGAAACCTACCTGCGCGGCATCACCGGTGCGCTGGGGCTCAACGTCAAGCGCATCGACATCGACATCGCCACCGAGGAAGTCAGGATTCCGCCACGCCCGGAGTTGACGCTGTGCGAAGGCTCCGTGGCGCTGGCCAACGGGTTCGCGTTCGCACGCCGGCAGGCCGACGGCAGCGTGATCGGCATCTATCCACGCAAGCTGCCGGCCACGAAGAACACCACCTCGACAGCGCCAACTCCGTAAAACTTTTGCGGAGGCGCCGGCTATGATCGGTGCCAACCACTCGTCCCCTCAACGGAGATCCGCATATGGAAGCTGTCGATGTGCGCGGCCGGTTCGTCTGGCACCAGTTGATGACACGCGATGTGCCCGGCGCGAAGAATTTCTACTCGAAGCTGATCGGCTGGAAGACCATGGCCTGGCCGCTCGATCCGGCGTACACCGTGTGCCACGCCGAGGTGGGACCCGTGGCCGGCATCATGGCCATTCCGCCCGACGTGCCGATGGACGTGCCACCGCACTGGGTGCAATACATCGGTACCCGCGACGTGGACGGCACCGCGGATGCGGCGGTGCGTGCCGGCGGCTCGGTCATGAAGGCGCCGGCCGACATGCAGGGTGCCGGACGCTATGCCGTGCTCAAGGACCCACAAGGCGCACTGTTCGCCATCATCGATCCCGAGAACGCCCGGCCGGAGCCGCAGGGCCTGACGCCGCTCGGCGCGTTTTCCTGGCATGAACTCGCCACCACCGATCACGAGGCCGCATTCGCGTTCTACAGCGGCCTGTTCGGCTGGGACGTGCTGCAGCGCATGGACATGGGATCCGCCGGCGTCTACCTGATCTTCGGGCAGAACGGCGTGCAACGCGGCGGCATGTACATTCCCTCGACCCAGCAGATGCCGCCGAGCTGGATGCCCTATGCGCGCGTGCCCGATGCCGACAAGGCGCACGCGCTGGCGACCTCGACCGGCGCCAGATCGCTGGTCGCGCCGATGGACGTCCCCGGAGGCCATCGCATCGCCTGCCTGTTCGATCCGTCGGGCGCCGCCTTCTCGGTGGTCTCGATGCCCGAGGCCGAGTCCGCCGCTGCGGCGGCCGGGGAAGCGAAGGCCCCGCCAAAGACAAAGACAAAGACAAAGGCGAGGGCGGCCAGACCGGCGTCCCGCGCAAAGCCCAAGTCGAAGCCGAAGAAGGCCAAAAAGCAGGCGAAGAAACCTGTGGCCCGGAAAAAGGTCGTACGGAAACCCGCCCGAAAGGCGGCACGCAAGGTGGCGAAGAAAGCCCGGCGCGCCGCGCCGCGGAAGAAGGCCGCGGCCAGGAAGAAATCGGGGGCCAGGAGGAAGAAGTGAAGGGACGTCGGGAAGTATTGAAGGTGGGCCTGGCGACGCTGGCGGGCAGCCAGATCCCGGGTGTCTGGGCCGCGGACCAGGCCAGGAGTGATCCGAAACCGCCCGGGCCGACGTTGAACACCAAGGCGGTACCCTCGAGCGGCGAGCGGCTGGCGGTGATCGGCGTGGGCACCAACAACTACAGCCCGACGACTCCCGAGGAACGCCAGGCGCGGCGTGAGGTGCTCGCAGGCCTCACCGCCGCCGGCGCGTCCATCATCGATACGGCGCCCGCCTACCGGCAGTCCGAGCAGGTCATCGGTGAGCTGCTGGCGGACATCGGCAATCGCCGGCACGCATTCATCGCCACCAAGGTCACCGCCGACGGCCAGCTCGAGAAGGGCATGGCCATGATCGAGGAGTCGATGCGCCGGCTGAAGACCGACGTGCTCGACCTGGTGCAGATCCACAGCCTGAACGGCGTCGACGTGCTGTTCCCGCACCTCGAGGAATTGAAGCGCAAGGGACAGATCAGATACGTCGGCATCACCACCTCGAGCGGCGGCCAGCACGACGCAATGCTGCAGCTCGTCAGGACGCAGCCGCTGGATTTCATCCAGGTCAACTACTCGCTGGCGAACCGCGCCGCGGCCGAGGACGTGCTGCCGGCCGCGCTCGAGCGTCGTGTCGCCGTGCTGATCAACCTGCCGTTCGGCGGGCGGCGCGACGGCAACCTGTTCTCGCGCGTGCGCGGCGCCCGGCTACCCGACTGGGCCGCCGAGATCGACGCGCACAGCTGGGGCCAGTTCTTCCTGAAGTTCGTGGTCTCGCATCCGGCGGTCACCGCGGCCATCCCGGGCATGACGAAGCTCGCGCACCTCGAGGACAACCTCGGCGCGGCGCGCGGCCGCATGCCCGATGCGGCCATGCGCGCGCGCATGGAGAAGTACTGGGATCAGGAGTTCGCCGGCTAGCGCTCTACTGGCCGGCGGCGTACGCGAGCGCGCCGGTCATCAAATCGACGACGTACGGCTCGCTCCACGATGAGTCGGTGTGGCCGAACGCGCTGTAGAACACGCGGCCGCCGCCGAACTCGTGGCACCAGACCATGGGATTCGGATTCACGTCCGCCTCACCATCGCCGATGCTCCCTGGATCGATGGTGACGAGCACGCGCACGGTCGGATCGAAGTCCTTGTAGTAGTACCACTCGTCGTGGCGCTCGATCGTCTTCGGCAGTCTGGCCGTGGCCGGGTGCTTCGCATCCACGACGGTGAGCGTGCCCTGCGGCGTGCCCTTGGGATGGCGCTCGAAGTACCCGCCGATCATCTGACCGTACCAGCCCCAGTGATAGTGCGAATCGGCGGCGGCATGCACGCCGATCACGCCCTTGCCCGCTGCGAGGAAGCCTTGCAGCGCGTCGCGTCGCGGTCCCACGAACCATTCGGACTCCGGCTTTTTCGGATCCGTCGTATTGCTCACCAGGATCAGTACCTTGTACTTCGCGAGATTGCCCGCGGTGAACACTTCGGGATCCTCGCTGGTATCGACCGCATAACCCGACTTCTCGCCGATGCCCTTGAGCGCCGTCACGGCCACCGGGATCGACTCGTGCCGGTACCCCGTGCTGCCCGAATAGATCAGCACGCGAGCCTTGTCCGCCGCCGCGGCAGCACCGCACAGTGAAACCGCCCCCAGCGCGGCGACGACCAGACCGATCGACCATCTCGAACGCATGACATCCCCTTCGTGAAGAAGCTTTACTTCGCGGCCGGCAGCGGCACGCCGCGGGTCCTGGTCTTGAGACGCAGCACACGGTGGTTTGCCGTCACGAACAGCGTCGAGCCGCCTTCGCCCCAGGCCACGTTGGAGGTGGGCACGCCGGTGAGGATGCGGCCGAGCAGGGCGCCGTCGGGGGAGTAGACGAGCACGCCCCCGGGACCGGTGGCGAACACGTTGCCGTCGAGGTCGACCTTCATGCCGTCGGGCACGCCGTCGCCCTCCTTGAAAAGCTCGCTCGAGTCCGCGAACACGCGGCCCCTGCCCAGGGTGCCGTCCGCCTCGACCGGGTAGGCCATCCAGATCGGCTTCTCCTTCTGCGAGTTGGCGACGTACAGCGTCTTGTAATCCGGCGTGAACGCCAGGCCGTTGGGAGCCTCGAGCTCCTGCGTGAGCAACGTGATCCTGCCGTCCTTCGCCACCCGGTACACGCCTTGGAAGGGCAGCTCCTTGGTCGGGTCCTTGAAAGTGCCTGGCAATCCATACGGCGGGTCCGTGAAGTACAGCGCACCCTCGCGGTCGAAGACCAGGTCGTTGGGGCTGTTGAGCCGCTTGCCTTCGTAGTGCGTGGCCAGTGCCAGCATCGTGCCGTCCGCTTCCCGGCGTGAGACGCGGCGATCGCCATGCTGGCACAGCGTCAGGCGGCCCTGCAGGTCGAAGGTGAGTCCGTTGGAACCGGGTTCGCGACCCGTGAAGGGTGCGGCCCCCGAATATCCGCTGTTCTCGAGGAAGCGCGACACACCCTTGTCCGCGCTCCATTGCATGACGACGTTGCGTGGAATGTCGGAGAACAGCAGGGTCTTGCGCGCGGCATCCCACAGCGGTCCTTCGGACCACTCGAGGTCGTCGGCGATCTTTTCGATCTTCGTGTCCGCCGGTATGAGCGCCTCGAAGCGCGCGTCGAGCGATTCGAGCGTCGCGTAAGGTGTATCGGCCGCGTCTGCCACTCCCAACCCTCCGATCAGTATCCATGAAACCGCTGCGAGCCGCGTGCGCATGGTTCGTTCCCCCGGCGTTTGAGCGCGAGGATGCGTGAGCGCGATTTGCGAGGCAACTCCGGCCCCGGCCCCTGGTGGCAGCTCATCAGCCCGATGCCGGTGGCGGGCATCCTGGTCTTGCTCTATCTACTCACATGCCCGACGAAGGCGGAGGATCCGTCGATGCGGCCGCAGGCCGAGCCCGCTGCACCGCGCCTGATTGACCTTCGCCGTCACCGAAAGGCGGCCGCCACCGAGGGTCGCGCGAGTGGAGCGCTCGTGTGGAGTGCGGACTCCGGGAGCCCGCCATCCTTTGTAATTAACCATAATATACATTATGCGTAGTACGCCATTTGTGCGGTGTACGTACCGTTCCTGGCGCCCGGGAACCCGCCGGGCCTCCACTCGCCACAGAATCGCAGGCGCCACCTGGTGGCACGTGCTTGCAAGGATCCATATGCACTCGTCTTCGCGAATCGCCGCCCTGGTGGCCGCAGCCGCGCTCCTCGCCACGACCCATGCGGCTGGGCAGGAATTCAATCCGGTCGCGCATGAGCCGCGGGCCACGGGATCTGCGAACAGCCTCACGGTGATCGTCAAGCTGCGTGCCGAGCCAGCCGCCGGAAGCGCCCGCAAGCTGGCATCGGCCACGGATCGAGGCGTCGCGCTGGCGAAGCGCACCGGCCTGCCCATGAAGCTGCAGCGGGAGATCTCGGAGCGCATGCTGGCCACGCGCATCGAGCTCGACGGGCGTGACGCCGGCCAGGCGCTGGCCGCGCTGCGTGCCGATCCACAGGTCGAGTACGTCGCCGAGGATCACCGCCGGTATGCGCATGCCACCACGCCGAACGACACCTTGTTCGACGGCCAGTGGTTCCTGCAGGCCACCGAGGTATCGGCGGTCAATGCGATCGGCGCCTGGGACCGCGAGCGCGGCGCGAGCGGCATCGTGGTCGCCGTGCTCGATACCGGCGTGCTCTACGATCACCCGGACCTGAAGCGCGCTGCGGACGGCGGCAAGCTGCTCCCCGGATTCGATTTCATCGCGGACCCGGTGCATGCCAACGACGGCAACGGCCGGGATGCCGACGCGTCCGATCCGGGCGACTGGGTCGATGACGACGATCGCGCGGACAGCGGCTTCTCGAACTGCACGCTTGCGGACAGCAGCTGGCATGGCACGCGCGTCGCCGGGATGATCGGTGCGCTCACCGACAACGGCAGCGGCGTCGCCGGGTTGTCGTGGGGTTCGCCCATCCTGCCGGTCCGGGTGCTGGGCAAATGCGGCGGCATCGACAGCGACATCCTGGCCGGCATGCGCTGGGCCGCCGGCCTGCACGTGAACGGCGTGGCCGACAATCCGAACCCGGCTCGCATCCTCAACATGAGCCTCGGCTCCTCCGGGGCATGCGAGCCGAGCTATCAGGACGTCATCGCCGAGCTCACGGCCCGCAAGGTTCTGGTGGTGATCTCGGCCGGCAACGAAGGCACGGTGGTCTCCTCACCGGCCAACTGCCCGGGGGTCGCCGCGGTCGCGGCCATCCGACATGCCGGCAGCAAGGTGGGTTTCAGCAGCCTGGGACCGGAGGTCACGCTGGCGGCGCCCGGCGGCAACTGCGTCAACGTGAATGGCGGTCCCTGCCTGTTCTCGCTCGACACCACCTCGAATTCCGGCACCACGACGCCGGCCGCCTTCACGTTCACCAACCAGTTCAACAACAACCTGGGTACGAGCTTCTCGGCGCCCATCGTCTCCGGCATCGCCGCGCTCATGCTCTCGCGGAACACCAACCTGTCCACGGCGCAATTGCTGGCGCGACTGCGCGAAGGCACGCGTCCTTTCCCGACCTCGGTCAGCGACGACGCGACCATCCAGGCCTGCCACGTGCCGGTGAACGACACGGATTTCCAGCTCGCGCAATGCCTGTGCACCACCTCGACCTGTGGCGCCGGCATGGCGGATGCCGCCGGCTCGGTGCAGGCCGCCGAGCGCCCGATCGCCGCCGTGTCCCTGCCGGACAGCGTCAGCGCCGGACAGACCGTGGCCATGGACGCGAGCGGCAGCGCGGCCGCCTGCGGCCGCACGATCGCCGGCTACTCATGGATGGTGCTGTCCCCGACCGTGAACCCGCCCGCGATCCTCGGGGCCGATACCGCCAATGCATCGGTCATTGCGCCAGCGTCGACGCCCGTGACGCTGCGGCTGACGGTGACCGACGACCAGGGCCAGACCGACAGTGTCGAAATCGTCATAGAGCCCGACCGGGCCAGCAGCACCGCGCCGGCTTCGGCGGGGACGACGGCCTGTCCGGCAGGGTCCTCGCCGCCGCCGCCACCCCCTCCCGGCGGCGGGACGACCCCTCCTCCCTCCGCACCGCCCTCCACTCCCACGCTGCCAAAGAAGAGCGGCGGTGGCGGCGGCGGATCTCTCGAGGTGGTTTCGCTGATCTTGCTAGGCGCGCTCGGGATGGGTCGCCGCAGGCCATTCCCACGTACGCGTTTCGCCCGTTGCATTTGAGAGATACCGCGCTATATTTGCGACGTACGCCATTGACGGATCAGGGTCTCCGTTACAACAACAACTAAAGGCGTTACGTCAGGTTTGGCGCGCAAGCAGGAATGAGGCGGGCCGGGCCGGACGATAACGAAACGTGCTCATGTCGCGTATCTACGATCGGCTCGAATCGGCCACACTGCACTTTGCGCGCTCCGGCGCGATCAAGGAACGACTGGAGAGGGCCTGGCGCCAGTGTCTCGAAGGTATCGACGCCGACAACCTGCCGCACGAGCTGCGGCTGCAGTTCCTGGAGCTCTCCGCGCAGCTGCAACGCGAACGGCCGCTGCGCGGCGAGGACGCGGTACGCGCCACGATCCGCAAGATGTCGAGCGAGGAAGCCGAGCGGCACGCCGCGCACATCGTGCGGATGTTCTGCCGGATGACCCGCCAGCAGGAACTCGAGCTGCCCCTGCCCCTGCCGAACGCGGGCGCGCACGTCGTGCAGCTGTTCGCCGCGGAAGGCTAGTTAGAGAGCGTTGCCGCTCAGTCCAGCTTGAATTCGATGGTGTCCCAGCGATGGGATTCCTCGTGGCGCGCCTGCTTCTTGACCGCATCGACCAGCGCGCGGCCATCCCAGTCCACGGTCTGATCCGACAATGACGTGATCGCGGTCGGCAGCACGGCGTTCGCGCCGAATGGCCGCATCAGGATCACGGGCTTGTCGGAGGCCTTGGCGAACGTCATCTCGAACAACAGCAGCTCGCTGTTCTGCCGGTACAGCCCCGGTAGTGCGATCACGCATTCGGCCTGGGCGATCTGCCGGCGCAGTTCCTCGCGGTCTGCTTCCTTGCCGCCGGCCGGTGCCTTGTCCGGCGCCGAGAAATTCTTGTAGAAGAAGTTCCGCGCACTTTCGAGGTACTCGAAGATGCGCAGGTAGTCGTCGGAGGTCTCCCACGCGTGCGTGACGAACAATCGAATTGGATTGTTTTGTGACATGTCCATCGATCCGGGGCCTTGCCAGAGTGTAGTTTAGTCGCGTGCTGGCGCGCCTACTCCACATTTGTGCGACGCAACGCTAGCATCGATCCGCTTGCGACTTCTCGTCTACAACATCCGCTACGCGACGGGCACCGGCCCGGCGTTCCATTTGCCGTTCCCGGGGGCCGGATACCTGCGTTCCAGCCGTCGCGTGCTCGACGGCATCACGCAATTCGTCAAGGCCCAGGACCCGGACATCGTCGGCCTGATCGAAGTGGACATCGGCTCGGTGCGCAGCGGCATGCTGAACCAGGCGGAGCACATCGCCGATTCGCTCGGCCACTACAGCACGTACGAGTGCAAGTACGGCAAGAGCTCGATCAACAATCTCATGCCCATCGTGCGCAAACAGGGCAACGCATTCCTGGCCGCGCCGCGGGTCGAGGGCGAGCGGTTCCACTACTTCGACACCGGCATCAAGCGGTTGATCATCGAGCTCGAGCTGGACGACGTGTGCATCTTCCTCGTGCACCTCGCCCTGAAGTACCGGCAGCGCCAGTACCAGCTGCGTTACCTGCACGACCTGATCGCCAAGTCCCACAAGCCGGTGATCGTCACCGGTGACTTCAATACGTTCTGGGGCACGCACGAGATCTACCTGTTCATGCGTGCCGCCGGGCTGCGCAGCGCCAATGAGAAGAACCTGCCGTCGTTTCCGGCGCGCGTGCCGCGCATCGAGCTCGACTTCGTGCTGGTCAGCAAGGAGATCGAGGTCACGAATTTCCAGGTGCCGGACGTGCGCTTCTCGGATCATCGTCCGATTCTCTGTGACTTCAACGTGCGGCGAGCCATGGCATCCCAGACCGCCGTGGCTTAAGTTCCGGTCATGAATACTTCCGCGCCCGCCGCCTGGGCACTCGAGCTCGATGCCGGCGGCATCGCCTGGCTGAGCTTCGACAAGCCCGGCACCTCGACCAACGTGCTGTCGCGCGACACCCTCGTCGAGCTGGATGCGCGCCTCGAGAAGCTCGCGCAGTCGCCACCGCGCGGCCTGGTGATCCGCTCCGCGAAATCCGGCGGCTTCATCGCCGGCGCCGACGTCAAGGAATTCTCGTCGCTGGAGAGCGAACCGCAGGCCGTGGAAATGGTGCGCAATGCACAACGGATCCTCGACCGCATCGAGGCGCTGCCCTGTCCGAGCGTCGCCATCGTCCACGGCTTCGCGCTCGGTGGCGGGCTCGAACTGGCACTGGCCTGCCGCTATCGCATTGGCGTGCGCAGCGAGCGGCTTTCCGTCGGCCTGCCGGAAGTGCTGCTGGGCATCCATCCCGGCTTTGGCGGCACCGTTCGGGCAGTGCGTGTCGCCGGCGTGCGCGCGGCCATGCGCATCATGCTCACGGGCAAAGCGCTGCGCGCCGACCAGGCCAGGCGCGCCGGGTTCCTCGACCGGCTGGTCTTCCCGGCGGATGCCGAGGCGGCGGCGCGCGAATTCATCGCGCGCCAGCCGAAGCCGCGGCGCGCGCCGCTACTCGACCGGATCCTCTCGTGGCCACTGGTGCGCCTCATCGTGCGGCGCACGCTGCTCGCGCAGGTCCGTGACAAGGCGCGCCCGGAGCACTACCCCGCGCCCTACGCCATCATCGACCTGTGGACCCGTTTCGGCGCGCACGGCGCGCGCGCCTACGAAGCCGAGGCGCGCTCGATCGCGGCGCTCATGCTCGGAGATACCTCGCGCAACCTGGTGCGCGTGTTCATGCTGCAGGAGCGACTCAAGAATCTCGGCGGCAAGTCCGAGGTTCCCATCCAGCGCGTGCACGTGGTCGGCGCCGGCGTGATGGGCGGCGACATCGCCGCCTGGTGTGTGCAGCGCGGCCTCAACGTGACGCTGCAGGACCGGGAAATGAAGTTCATCGAGCCGGCGCTGGTGCGCGCGCGCGAGGCGTTCACGAAGCGGCTCAAGGATGCCACGCGCGCGGGCGAGCTCATGGCGCATCTGACGGCCGACGTCGGCGGCGACGGCGTGCCCGCCGCGGACGTGATCATCGAGGCCATTTACGAGAACGCCGATGCCAAGCACGAGCTGTTCGCGCGCGTCGAGCCGCGCATGAATGCCGGCGCCATCCTCGCGACCAACACCTCGTCCATCATGCTCGAGCAGCTCGACGACCGCCTGCCGGATCCCGGGCGGCTGGTCGGCGTGCACTTCTTCAACCCGGTCGCGCAATTGCCGCTGGTCGAGATCGTGCGCGGCGAGAACAGCCGCGAAGAAGCCATCCAGAAGGCAATCGCGTTCACGCGCCGCATCGACAAGCTGCCCCTGCCCTGCCGCAGCTCGCCCGGATTCCTGGTCAATCGGGTGCTGGTGCCCTATCTCAACGAGGCCATGTTCGCGCTGCAGGACGGCATCGCGCAGGAAACCATCGACGAGGCCGCGCTGCGGTTCGGCATGCCGGTGGGTCCGGTCGAGCTCGCGGACGTCGTGGGGCTGGACGTCTGCAAGCACGTCGGCGACATCGTGGGCGCGGCGCTGCAGAAGCAGATGCCCGACACTTCGCGGCTGGATGCACTGATCGGCGCGAAAAAACTCGGACGCAAGAGCGGCGAAGGTTTCTACGTCTGGCGCGATGGCAAGGCGGTGAAGTCGCCGGTCCCGGCACCCGAGCCTCCGGCGGACCTCGAGGACCGGCTCATCCTGGCGCTGGTCAACGAGTGTGCCGCGGTGCTGCGCGAGGGAATCGTCGAGGACGCCGAGCTCATCGACGCCGGCGTGATCTTCGGCGCCGGATTTGCGCCATTTCGTGGCGGCCCGCTGACCTATGCGCGCAAGCGCGGTATCGACGCGGTCGTCGCGCGGCTCACGGAGCTCGCGCGCGCCCATGGCACGCGCTTCACCCCCGACGAAGGATGGTCGGCACTGCGTGACGCCTGAGCCCTTCGACATGCCGTGCTAGCATCCCGCGCATGTCCGAATCCCAAGAAGTCAGCGTGGAACTGCTGCGCTCCCTGACCCCGCTGGAAGGAATGAAGCGGGAAAACCTGCATGCGCTCGCGAAGAAGGTCACCGTCCGGCAGATGACGTCCGGACGCACGTTGTTCAAGGAAGGCGACACCGACAAGCGCACCATCTGGATCATCAAGGGACTGGTCGAGCTCAGCGAGCATGGGCGTACTGTCGGCATGGTCGAAGGCGGTTCCGCCGATGCGCGCGCGCCGCTCAACCAGAGCGTGCCGCGCAAGGTGACGGCGCGCGCCGTGGAGGACGTCGACTATCTCGCCATCGACTCCGACCTGCTCGACGTGATGATCACCTGGGACCAGACGGGCAGCTACGAGGTGGGCGAGCTGCAGGCCTCGTTCGGCGCCGGCGCCGACGAAGGCGACTGGATGACGACGCTGCTGCAGACCAAGGCCTTCCACCGCATTCCGCCGGCCAACCTGCAGGCCATCTTCATGCGCATGAACCGCCAGCAGTACCGCGCCGGCGAGGTCGTGATCAAGCAGGGCGACGAAGGCGACTATTTCTACGCGATCGTCAAGGGCCGCTGCCTGGTGACGCGCGAATCCCCGCTCAACCAGAAGGGCATCAAGCTGGCCGAGCTCGGCGTGGGCGAGACTTTCGGCGAAGAGGCGCTGATCGCCGAGGCCAAGCGCAACGCCACCGTCACCATGCTGACCGACGGCGTGCTGATGCGCCTCAACAAGCAGGACTTCCGCGACCTGATGCACGAGCCGCTGCTGCGCTGGGTGGACGAGCAGCAGGCGCTCAAGGTCATCCAGAACAAGGGGCAGTGGCTCGACGTGCGCCTGCCCTCCGAGTTCCAGAATCTCGCGATCGAGAACTCGATCAACATCCCGCTGTACTTCGTGCGCCTGAAGCTGAACGCGCTGGATCGCAAGACGCCCTACGTTGTGGTGTGTGACACGGGCCGGCGCTCATCCGCCGCGGCGTTCATTCTTTCGGAACGTGGTTTCGACGCCTACGTTCTGAAAGGCGGCATCACCACCTCGTCGCTGCCGATGCGGAGACCGGGCTGAGCCTGCTCGCACGCCTGGCGCGGCACGGCATCCCCGGCACTGCGCTGCTGATTTTTCCGTTGCTCGCGGCGCACGCGGCCGATCCGCCACCCGAAGACGCGCATACCGGCGAGTCCGGCCTCGAAGTCGTGCTGGTGGTCGGCGAGCAACCTGGCCCCGGCCTGTGGAAAGTCTCCTCGGGCGAGCACGTCATGTGGATTCTCGGCGAGATCTCGCCGTA
>DASTHJ010000503.1:0-4027 GCA_035718265.1 Steroidobacteraceae bacterium
GCCGGCGTTCGTGAAGAAGCCGCAGATGCCGACGATGGCCTTGAGTCCCACGAGATCCGCCTGGCCCATGCCGAAAATCGAGATCGAGATCATGCCGAGCACCAGCACGCCGCTCGTCAGCCAGATCAGGTTCATGCGCAGCGCCAGCAGCCCGAGCAACGCACCGCCGGTCGCGCCGCCCACGCTGGCCCAGAACAGCACGTCGGCGATGTTCGAGGGCGAGTAGCCCATCTTGGCGACGATCGGCGCCACCCACTTGAGGATGTAATAGAAGGAGGTGATGTGCGCGAAGTACGCCAGCACCAGCAACAGCGTCAGCACCAGGTATTGCTTGCGGAACACGTCCGCCAGAGGTGCCTTGACCGGACCCGCGCCGACCGGCGGCAGCGCTTCGATCACTGCATGGCCCATGCGGCGCAGCGAGGCGTTGATGCGCGCCAGCGCGTTCGCGGGTTGCTTGCGGCACAGCCACGACACGGACTCGGGCACGAAGAACCACACGATGGGAATCATCGCCGCCGTGGCCGCCGCGCCCAACTCGAACACCACGCGCCAGGAATGCGTCTTGAGCAGCGGCGAGAGCACGAACGCCGCCAGGATGTTGCCGAGCGGATAGCCGATGGTCATCAGCGCCACCCAGAACTTGCGCGCGTGGTCGTTGGAGAACTCGGCGGCGGTCGCATTGATCGCGGCGAGCATGCCGCCGATGCCGAGGCCGGTGAAGAAGCGCCACGCGGCGAGCCACTCGCGATTCTCCGCGTGCGAGCAGGAGTACATGCCCACCGCCATCACCGCGAGGAAGATCAGGATGGCGCGGCGCCGGCCGTACAGGTCGGCGATGCCGCCGAGCACGAACGAGCCCACCGCCATGCCGACCAGGTCCGCCGCGAGCACCACGCCCAATTCCGTCGACGCCTTGAGCCCGAAGTCCTTCATGATGCCGGGCGTCGCGAAGCTGATCGCCAGCAGGTCGAAGCCGTCGAGGGCATTCAGGAAGACAGTGATCGTGCAGACGATGATCTGCAGCAGGCTCATGGGCGAGGTGGCCAGCAGGCTGCGTGGATCGTTATGGTTCATTCTGATAGTCCCCCCGGTACCCTCGAAGCCGGGCGAGAATAGCACCGCGATCCGCGTGCACCGGAACTCTCGGCGCTCAGTTCGCTCAGGCTCGAAAGACATTGCAGTTCGAGTGGAGTCCGGCGGCGATGCGCGGCGACCATGACGAATCTTGTTCGGTATGCGAACTCGTGCTCGGCACGCTGCGAAGAATGCCGTGTAAACCATTGATTCAGGAGACATGATGACACCGTTGATTCCATCCCGTGCCGATCACGTCGGCAGCTTCCTGCGGCCGCGCTATCTGCTCGAGGCGCGCGAGCAGTTCGCGCGCCGGCAGATCGGTGCGGAGCAGCTGCGCGCGATCGAGGATCGCGCCATCGGTGAAGTGATCCGCATGCAAGAAGAGGTCGGGCTGCAGGCGATCACCGACGGCGAGTTCCGCCGTACGTATTTCCACATCGACTTCCTCAAACAACTCGAGGGCGTGCAGTCGGACGATCCGAAGATCATCGTGAAGCCGGACGGTAGCGAGGAGCTCGCGCCGCCGGTCATGCGCGTGGTGGGCAAGGTGCGCCACGCGCGCGACATCCAGCGCGCGGATTTCGAATTCCTGAAGGCGAATACCACGCGTACGCCCAAGGTGACGCTCCCGTCGCCCACGATGCTGCACTTCCGTGGCGGCCGCGCGGGCATCAGCCAGAAGGATTACCCCGATCTCGAGCAGTTCTACGCCGACGTCGCGCAGGCCTACGGCGACGAGCTGCGTTCGCTCGCCGCCGCCGGCTGCACTTACGTGCAGATGGACGACACCAACCTGGCCTACCTGTGCGACATGAAGATGCGCGAGGCGGCGCGCGCCCGCGGTGACGATCCGAACGAGCTGCCGCACCGCTACGCCGCATTCATCAATCGCGTCGTCGAGCAGAAGCCGGCGGGCATGACGCTCGCGATCCACCTGTGCCGCGGCAACTTCAAGAGTGCGCACGCGGCTGAGGGTGGCTACGAGCCGGTCGCCGAGGCGCTGCTCGCGGAGATGAAGGTCGACGCGTACTTCCTCGAGTACGACGACGAGCGCAGCGGCGATTTCCGCCCGTTGCGCTTCCTGCCCAGGGGCAAGCTCGTCGTGCTCGGCCTCATCACCACCAAGCTCGGCGCGCTGGAATCCAAGGACGACATCAGGCGGCGCATCGACGAGGCCGCGAAGTACGCGCCGCTCGAGCAGCTCGCGCTGTCACCGCAATGCGGATTCTCGAGCAGCTATCACGGCAACGACATCGAAATGAGCCAGCAGACCGCGAAGCTGCGGCTGGTGGTGGACGTCGCGCGGGAAGTCTGGAAATGAGCTGAGGCCGGCGCCGCCGAAACGCGGTATGGTTGGCGCCCGATGGCCATCACCCACATGCAGCACTACATGGTGCTCTCCAAGGACCTGGAGAAGACCCGGCACTTCTACTGCGACGTGCTCGGCCTGCGCACCGGACCGCGGCCGCCGTTCGACTTCGAGGGTCTGTGGATCTACGTCGGCGACGTCGCCGCCGTGCACGTGGCGACGCAATCGAGTTACGAGGAGACGGGTCGCCTTGCCGATGCGGGCACCAGGCGCCACGGCAGCGGCAGCGTGGATCACATCGCCTTCGCGGCCGACGACTACGATGCGCTGGTCGCGAGCTTCAACCGGCACGGCATCCAGTATCGCGCCACGCAGGTGCCGGGCAGCGACCTGCGCCAGCTGTTCGTGCTGGATCCGGACGGCATTCAGATCGAGATCAATATCCGCGCCAGGGCCTCGGGCTGAGACAGGAACGGCGAGTGATCGCTGTCCAGCGTGTGCACCGGGGTGCAGGGCAGGGCCGACTGCATCTGGCGCTGGGCTGCGAGGGTGACGGCGCGATCGCGTGAAGTCTCGACGTAAACGCGGGGTACGCGTCCGAACCGGTCGGGCGTGACGTGGATCGGCGCCGCGAGCGCGCGGATGGGTTCGGGCACCAGGCGCGCGCGCGCGAATTCGAAGTCCGCGTCCGTGCAATCCGCGTAGAACACCTCGCGCAGCACTTCCCGGCGAATTCCGCAGCTGAGACCGCGCTTCACCGGGACCATGTTCGGCGTGATCAGCGAATCCGCGTCGCCGCGCGCCGCATCGGCCACGCTCTGGCCGTCGGCCAATAGATAGGCCGCGACGTACACCAGGCGGCGCACGTGATCCGGCGCCAGTTCCGCGGCGCGGCTGATGACGGCGCCGCCGCGGCTGTGGCCGACCAGCACGCTGCCGGGCTCGCGCTGCAGCAGCCCGACCACGTGGCGGGCGCAGTCCTCGAGCGGGGTGGCGGAATCCGCCGGCACGGAGGAAAGATCCGGCGCGATCGCGCGCACGCCGGCGGCTTCGAGCAACGGAATCAGCTTGTGCCAGCACCAGGCGCCATGCCATGCGCCATGAACGAGAACGAACCTATTCGCCACGGCCGCGCAAGATACGCGAATCTCCACGCGGGTGCCGGGCTCCTATCCCCACCTTTTACACCGGCACCTTTTCCCCACCACCTTGGTCAGTCGCGGAACATGGCGCGCGTGGTGGCGAACGCCCGGGTGGTCAGCTCGTCGAGCGGCCAGGCGCGCTGCGCCTGGTTGAGCACTTCGATGCCCCACGGACCGGAATAGGCCTCGCGCATGGCGTTCACGAAGCCGCGCACGTCGAACTGCCCCTCGCCGCAGAAGGCGCGGTGGCAGGTGGTCTCGGTGACCATGTCCATGCCTGGCGGCGCCTTCAGGTAGCCGTCGTTGATTTCGATGGACATGAGGTAGGGCTTCGGGAACGCCGCGACGTCGGCGTACGGGATGCCGAGCTTCACCACGTGCCACAGGTCGACGCAGATGCCGCCGTTCGATTGCGCGGCGCCGGTGACCAGCTCGGCGGCGTCGGCCAGCGACTCGATGCGGGAGAACGGCATGAACTCGAACACGACCTTCGTGC
>DASTHJ010000504.1:0-4027 GCA_035718265.1 Steroidobacteraceae bacterium
GCTGAAATCGCGCGTGAACGATTCGTCGGGACTCGTGCGTGAACACGTCGCGTGGGCGCTCGCCGAGCACCAGCGGCGGGCGGCCTGACTACTCGTCCAGCCAAGAGGCGCCGTACCTCTTCGAGGTGCGTCCCCTTTTGCTAGGAAACGGAGAATGTCCCCATTTACCGCCATATCTCTATCGAAGCGCTGACCCGGTTCCGCCCATAGTCGTACCCCGCCACCGGCGAATCATTGAGCTCGCGCTCGTAGCGCACGAACAGCTGTGCATGCCGCCACAGCGCGCGCGTGATCCCGAGCAGCGTCGTGACGCGCGTGTCGCGCCATCCCGGCACGTCTTCTGACTGCGCGGCGTGCGTGGTGCGGCGCCAGGCGGCGCTCGCCGTGACTTCCCACAGCGGCGAGAGCGAGCAGGTCGCATTCGCGCCGAGCTGCACCCAGCGCATCTCGAAGATCGGGTCGTCGCTGTCGTCGCGCTCGGCACGCGAGTGCGCGCCGAAATTCCACGCGCGCCAGGACTTCTCGTAGTACAGCCCGAGCTCCGCACGCTCGCCCGTCAGCCCCGAGAAATCACCTTTGCCGCGCACCGACGTGCCACGCAGTTGCGCATGCAGCCGGCTGCCGCCATAGAACGCACGCGTCGCGCGCACGCCGGCCGCGACGCTGCGCTCGTAGACGTCGCCGCCGAGCGAGGATTGCGAGCCGAATGCGCCGGCCTCGAAGTACCACGCCTCGCTCCTGAAGCCGCGCGCGGCGCCGAGAAAATAGCCGTTCTGACTGAACTCATCGAGGCTGGCGTACTGCAGGATCGAGCCGCCCGTGTCGAAACGCCACGGTCCATTCGAGTAGCTGGTGGCGAAGATCAGTTCGCCGTACTCGTCCGAATCGCCCGACGCCGCCGTGTCGAGCGACGCGGAACGCAGCGCGACGTTGTCGTCGTAGCCGATGCCGGCGCGCGTGTAGTAGGACCATGCCCCCGGCGCCCGCGCCTCGGGCAACTCGGCGAGCCGGCTCGACGCCAGCGCCTTCAGGTTCCCCTCAGGACTGGCGAGCTGCAACGAGCGTTCGAACCAGTCGCGCGCCTCGCGCTCGTCGCGTCGTTCCAGCGCCACGAGGCCCAGGTTGTAGTACGCCATCGCGGCCATCGCCGGCGTGCGCGCCACTTCGCGGAACGCCTGCTCGGCGCGCGGCAAGTTGCCGCCCCGATACGCCGCCGAGCCGATGTTGTACTGCACGGCCGGACCTTCCAGGCCCGCCTCGGCCGCCAGCTCGAACAGCGCCCGTGCTTTCGAGAACTCGCCCGCTTCGAATGCGGCCTTCGCCTCGGAGAAGCGCGCCAGTGCCTCGCCGCTGGCCGCGCCGGCGCGCGTGCCGGCCGAAAGGGCGAGAATCGCGATGGCGCAGCCCGTCGCCAGCCGCGACAAACTACCCCGGCGAGCCGGATCGCCCCCGCGCATCTAACTAGCCACGGTTCGGTGGGCGCGGATTCGGACCCGGATGACCCGGGCCAGGTCCGTCACCCGGTCCGTGCCCGGGATCCGGCCCCGGATGACCAGGTCCGGGATGCCCGGGCCCAGGACCCGGACCGGGACCAGGCCCTGGATTCGGCCCGGGGCGCGGACCCGGATCCGGCTTCGGACGCGGGTCAGGCGAAGGCGGTCGCGGACCCGGATCCGGATTGGGCTTCGGCGGCCGCGTGTCCGGCGGCTTCGGTCCGGGCGGCGGCGAGCGCGGCGGCTTCGTATCAGGCGGCTTCGAATCCGGTGGCTTCGATCCCGGCGGCTTCGGTCCCGGTGTCGGCGGCGGTTCACGCGGATGCAGATCGCCGCCCGGATCCGGCGTCCCGGGAACGGACGGACTGCCGGAGTCTCCCGGCTCGACCGGACCCGGATCGACGGGAAACGGCTCGACCGGCGCAGGCTCGCGCGGCTCCTCGGGTGTTCCGCCCTGCACATCCCCGCCCCGCGGATTCGCCAGGTCGGTTGCGGACCCATCGGACCTTTGCGTGCGACTGCGAGGTTTCGGCGACGGGATCTTGCGCTCGATCTCGGCCGCATCGCGCGCGTCCGGATCGGCGATGACGCCCATCGTGACGTCCCGGTCGCCTCGCGGGCCCGCCGGTTCCTGCGCCATCACCACGGGAGCGCACAGCGCCAGGGCGACAGCGCAAGTCAGCGGTGGCGCGGAGTTCATGGGCGGCTCCCTGTTGCTTGCCGGGATCAGCCGATGATGCCGTCGCCACCTCTGTCCGGCTGTCGTCCGGCAGCGGGTGTGTTGTAGGCGCAACGGAAGCGCGGGTTCCGCGAATTCCTTCCGCGCGTCGCAGCGCCCTAACTAAGCTCCCGCCGCCGGTTCGCGGCGCACACCAGGCTCAGGCGTGGCGCGCCCGATGACGGGCTCCGCGCTGACACGCGGCTTGCCGTGCAGCTTGATCCCGAATGCCGTCCGCAACAGTGCCGAGCGCCGCAGCAGGTATTCGTACACCAGCACGCACACCACGAGCGTCGTACCCAGCACCACCCAGTACTTGGTCCAGGGCGCCCACGGCTCGCGGATCACGAAGTACGCGACCACGATGATGACGGTCTGGTGCAGGATGTAGACCGGGTAGCTCGCATCGCGCGCCCAGGCGATCAGCCGGTTCGAGAAGCTGAGGTAGTGCCGCCCGTAGCCCAGGAACACCAGAAGCCACGACCAGGTGAACACGTTCGCGATCACGGAATCTGCCGCTGTGTCGCGCTTCAGGATGCCGAGCTCGATCAGCGTGAGTCCGGTCGTGAGCACGCCGGCGCCGAGCGCGAGCGCGCGGCGGCGATACTTCGCAAGCCACTCCCAGGCGCCCTCGCTCGAGGCGAGCGCGAAGCCGTACATCGTCAGCAGCAGGTAGTGGATGAAGGTGTGCCAGTCGTGCACCAGGTTGTGCGTCTCGGGAAAGAGCGGCTTGAGCAGCGCCTCGTTGACGCCGAGCGGCAGCGCCAGCGCGAAGATCCACCAGCCCGGGCGCAGCGTCGGCCGCGCGCGCCGCCACCACAGCATCAGCGGCAGCATCAGCAGCGCGTACACATACAGATAGACGATGAACCACAGGTGGTGCCAGCTGAAGTCGCCGGCCGGGTAGGGCTCGAAGCGGAACACCCGCTGCACCATGAAGTCGAGGTAACCGCCGTGCCACTGGCCGTGCGCGATGCGCTCGACGTACACCTGCGGCGGCACGATCAGGAACATGCCGACGATCACCGGCACCAGCAACCGCAGCGTGCGCTCGCGCGTGAACGCCGGGCCGCTGCGCCGCTGCAGCGCGAACCACATGCCCGCGCCCGCGATCACGAACAGCAGCGGCATGCGCAACCGGTGCAGCAGGTCCATGGGAAGCTGCAGGCCCGGGATCACCTGGTCGTTGGTGATGTGCCATCCCCAGCCGACGAACAGCATGCCGGTGTGGAAGAACAGCAGCACGAAGATGGCGATGACCCGCAGCCAGTCGAGGAAGTCGTAACGCGCCGGTTGTTGCATGAGGATCTCCCGAGATGTGCGGGAGATCGTGGGCGTCGGCAGCGCGCCCCGCGACTACTGAGTGGCCAGTGGGGCGCCGCGCGGGGCAAGCGGGATTTCAGCGCGGCATGCGGGATGTCGGCCCGGCCACCCGGAGATCAACGCGGCATGCGGGCGAAGAGCGCGTCCTTGAAGCGGCGGCTCAGGCGCAGCGTGCCGCCGCTGCGCAGCCGTACTTCGTGATCGCCCTTGAACAGCGGCGCGAGCGAGGCGATCTCCGCGAGGTTCACGGCCGTCGACTTGTGGATGCGCACGAAGCGGTCGCCCAGCTGCTCCAGCAGGTCGGCGAGCGTGCGGCGCACGAGGTAGCGCGCCGCGGCGGTGTGCACGTGCACGTAGTTGTCGTCCGCCTCGAGCCAGTGGATGCTGCCCGCGTCGATCAGCTCGAGCTGCTCGCCGCGGGGCACCAGCAGGCGGTCGCTGGAGCCGGTCTGTGCGCGTGCGGTTTGTACGGCCGACCGGGCGGCCTGGCCGG
>DASTHJ010000505.1:0-2111 GCA_035718265.1 Steroidobacteraceae bacterium
CGCCCAGGATGCCGAGGCCGTTGCGGATGACCTGCTGCACGGCCAGCACCAGCGTCAGGCGCGCGTTGCGCAGGTCCGCGTCCTCGACGATCCACTTCTCGGCGTTGTAATAGGTGTGCAGCGTGTTCGCAAGATCGCGCAAGTAGTGCACCAGCGAATGCGGCGTGCGGTCGAGCGCGGCGCGCTCCACGATCTCGGGGTATTTCGTGAGCGAGGTGATCACGGCCTGCTCGTGCGCCGTGTCGAGTCGCGCCAGGGCGGCCGAGCCCGCGGCCGCATCGTACGTGAACGACCGCGCGGCCAGCTCCTTCATGACCGAGCAGACGCGTGCGTGCGCGTACTGCACGTAGTACACGGGGTTCTCGTTGCTGCGGGACTTCGCCAGCTCGAGGTCGAAGTCCAGCGCCTGGTCGTGGCTGCGCATCAGGTAGAAGAAGCGGCAGGCATCGTTGCCCACCTCGTTGCGCAGGTCGCGCAGCGTGACGAAATTGCCCTCGCGCTTGCCCATCGAGAGCTTCTCGCCGCCGCGGAACAGGCTGACCAGCTGCAACAGCATGACCTCGAAGCAGTCGCCGGGCGCGCCGAGCGCCTGCAGCGCGCCGCGCACGCGCGCCACGTAGCCGTGATGGTCCGCGCCCCACACGTCGATCAGCAGGTCGTGGCCGCGCTGCCGCTTGTCGTAGTGATAGGCGATGTCCGAGGCGAAGTAGGTCTTCTCGCCGTTGGCGCGGATCACCACGCGGTCCTCGTCGTCGCCGTAATCGGTGCTCCGGAACCACTCCGCGCCGTCCTTGACGTACATGTGCCCCGAGTTGCGCAGCGCCTCGATGGCACGATCCACGGCGCCGCTCTGGTTCAGCTCGCGTTCCGAGAACCAGCGGTCGAAGTGCACGCGGAATTCGTCGAGATCGTTGCGGATGTCGGCGAGCATGGCGTCGCGCGCGAACAGCACGATGGCGTCGAATTCCTGCGCGCCGAGCAGGCGCCGGGAATTCTCGATGAGTCCGTCGATGTGCTTGTCCTTGTCGCCGGCGGGCGCGTCCGGCGGCACGTCGCGCATCACCTCGGCCGCCGGTCGCCGCAATGCATCGCCGCGTTGCGCGCGCAACGCGTGGACCACCGGCAGGATGTAGCCGGCCCTGTAGCCATTCGACGGAAACGTGACCCGTTCGCCGCAGAGCTCCAGGTACCGCAGGTAGACGCTCACCGCCAGGATGTCGATCTGCCGGCCGGCATCGTTGATGTAGTACTCGCGATAGAGGTCGTGGCCCGTGGCCGCGAGCAGGTTGCTCAGCGTGGCCCCCACGGCCGCCTGCCGCCCGTGGCCCACGTGCATCGGTCCGGTGGGATTGGCCGAGACGAACTCGACCATGACCTTGCGTCCGGCGCCCACGTTGCTGCGGCCATAGGCCTCGCCCTGGAGCGCCACCTGCCGCAGCTCGGCGAGCCAGGCGTCCTTGACCAGGCGGAAGTTGATGAAGCCGGCGCCGGCGACCTCCGCGCGCGCGATCAGCGGATTGGCCGGCAAGGCATCGACGATGGCCTGCGCCAGTTCGCGGGGCTTGCGGCGCGCGGCCTTCGCCAGGCGCATCGCGATATTGCTGGCGAAGTCGCCGTGCTGGGCATCGCGCGCGCGCTCGACCACGACCTGGGTGGGATCGGCGGCCTCCGGCAATACGCCGGGAACAAGTGATCGCAACGCCTCGCGCAGCAGGCGCTCAAGCTCGGACTTCACGGGGAAACCTGTCTGGAACTGGTCTGGACGGCGCGAATCTTACCAAGGAACCTCCGCTCCCGAGCCTGTAAACCTGCGTTCCGGGCGTGCGTTGTACCGCTGGCAGGCCTCGCTCATTTTCCAAGGAGACCCAACGATGAAGATTCCCGTTTTCGCCCTCGCCGCCGCCGCGCTGCTCGCCGGCCCCGCGATCGCCGGCGACACGCCGCGCAGTGATGCGCCGCGCGACACCATGCGCGCGGATACGGATGGTGACGGGCGCGTGTCGCGCGCCGAGGCCACGACCCAGGGTGCCGAGCGTTCCGGCGCCTGGTTCGACAAGCTGGACCGGGACAAGGACGGCTACCTCACGCAGGAGGAGATGAAGCAGGCGCGC
>DASTHJ010000506.1:0-5592 GCA_035718265.1 Steroidobacteraceae bacterium
CACCCGCGCGTGGATGAGCTCGCCTTTCGCCGGGACTTGTCAGGCGCAAGCGCCACTCTCAACGCCGCCGAAGCGGCGGCGTCCGTGAAAGTGTCTCTGCCTTCGCTCGATGCAGCCGGCCCGCTCACTCATCCACGCGCGTGTGCCGGCCGCTCGCCCGCCAGCTTCAGACTTTTCCCATTCGCGAAGCAACGAAGAATGGCCCAAGGTTGGGGGGAAAAGTGCGGACTCCATGCGGTGAATGCAAGTCGACCCCACGACGGCCGGGTAGCCGTTAGAATCGCCGGACTCTAACTAAGGAGCAGGGAATGCCTTTCAACACCCGCCCGATTTTGGCCGCCGCTGCGCTGTGTCTCACGCTGCTCGCGCCCGCGGCCGAGGCCCGCAAGGTCAAGCCCGCCGCGCCGCCGCCGCCGCCGGCGCCGGAACGCGTGACCTCGGTGGAGGGCATCACCGAGTACCGGCTCGCGAACGGCCTGCGCGTGCTGCTGTTCCCGGACCCGAGCAAGCAGACCGTCACCGTGAACATCACCTACCTGGTCGGCTCGCGCCACGAGAACTACGGCGAGACCGGCATGGCGCACCTGCTCGAGCACATGCTGTTCAAGGGCTCGACCAACCACCCGGACATCGCGGCCGAGCTGTCCTCGCACGGCGCGCGCCCGAACGGCACCACTTCCTGGGATCGCACCAACTACTTCGAGACCTTCAGCGCCACCGACGAGAACCTGCGCTGGGCGCTGTCGCTCGAGGCCGATCGCATGGTCAATTCCTTCGTCGCGCAGAAGGATCTCGACACCGAGATGACCGTGGTGCGCAACGAATACGAGATGGGCGAAAACAATCCGGTCGGCGTGCTGTTCAAGCGCCTGCTGTCGGTGGCCTACGACTGGCACAACTACGGCAACCTGCCGATCGGCGCGCGTTCCGACATCGAGGGCGTGCCGATCGGGCGGCTGCAGGCCTTCTACCGGACTTACTACCAGCCCGACAACGCGGTGCTGATGGTCGCCGGCAAAATCGACGAGCCGAAGGCGCTCGCGCTCGTGCAGGAGTTGTTCGGCGGCATCCCGCGCCCGGCGCGCACGCTGCCCGAGATGCACACCGTCGAGCCCGTGCAGGATGGCGAACGCCAGGTGACCCTGCGCCGCGAGGGCGACGTGCAGGTGGTCGTGGTCGGCTACCACGGTCCGCCGGGATCGCACGCGGACTTCGCGGCGCTGCAGATCCTCGGCCAGGTGCTCGCGGACGCGCCTGCCGGCCGGCTTCACAAGGCTCTGGTCGAGCCCGGCAAGGCCGCGGCGGTGTTTCCCGCCGGGCTGCAATTGCAGGATCCCGGCATGTTCGGCTTCGGCGCGCAGGTGCGCGCCGATGGCGCGCTGGAAGCGGTGCGCGATGCCATGCTCGACATCGTCGAGAAGCCGGCCAGCAAGCCGGTGAGCAGCGAGGAAGTCGAACGTGCGCGCGCGCAGATCCTCAAGCAGATCGAGCTCAGCCTGAACAATGCCGACGTCGTCGGCCTGACGCTCAGTGACTGGGAGGGCATGGGCGACTGGCGCCTGATGTTCATCCATCGCGACCGGCTGCGCAGCGTGACCGTGGCCGACGTGCAGCGCGTGTGGAACACGTATTTCAAACCCGCAAACCGCACCGTCGGCCTCTTCTATCCGACGAAGAATCCCGAGCGCGCGGACATCCCCGCGCGTCCGGACGTGCTCGCCATGGTCAAGGACTACAAGGGCGACGCGCTGCGCGACCAGGGCGAGGAATTCGATCCGTCGCCGGCCAATATCGAGGCGCGCACCCGGCGCAGTCAGCTGCCGGGCGGCACGCAGCTGGCGCTGCTGCCGAAGAAGACGCGCGGCGGCTCGGTGTTCGTCGGCATCGCGCTGCGCTACGGGGACGTGCAGAGCCTGGCCAACCTCGGCGAGGCGCCGGCCATGGTGACCGCCATGCTGATGCGCGGCACCGCGAAGCACACGCGCCAGCAGATCGAAGATGAGCTGGATCGTCTCAAGGCGCGCGTCAGCAGCAACAGCTGGGGTTCGGGCATGTACCTGCACCTGGAGACGACGCGCGAAAACCTGCCGGCCGTGATGCCACTGATCGCCGAGGTGCTGCGCGAGCCGGCCTTCGATGCGAAGGAGTTCGAGCAACTGCGCAACGAGATGCTGGCCAATCTCGAGCAGCAGCGCAGCGAACCCAGCGCCATCGCATTCACGGCCTTCCAGAAAGTGCTCAACCCCTACCCGAAGGGTGACATCCGCTACGTGGATTCGATCGACGACGCGCTGGCCGGATTCAAGGCCGTCACGCGCGATCAGCTGGTGCGCTTCCACCACGATTTCTTCGGCGCGCCGACCCAGGTCACGGCGGTGGGCGACTTCGACGCCGCGGCCTTCGAGCAGCAGGTGGCGAGCCTGTTCGGCGGCTGGAAAGCCGCCAGGCCCTTCACGCGCGTGACCAGCGACTACTTCGACGTGCCGCCGCAGACCCGCACGTTCGAGACGCCGGACAAGGCGCAGGCCTTCTTCGTCGCCGGCCAGAATCTCGACGTGCGTGACGACGATCCGGACTATCCGGCGCTGCTGTTCGGCAACTACATGCTGGGTGGCGGCTTCATGCACTCGCGGCTGCTGGATCGCATCCGCATCAAGGAGGGCATCAGCTACGGCGTCGGCTCGCAGCTCTCGGCGGACGCACTCGACAAGTCCGGCAGGTTCCTGACCTATGCGATCTATGCGCCGCAGAACCTCGCCAGGCTCGAGCAGGCATTCAAGGAGGAGATGCAGCGCGTGCTGACCGAAGGATTCAGCGCCGAGGAGATCGCCGCGGCCAAGTCGGGCTGGATCCAGGGACGCTCGGTGGATCGCGCCCAGGACAGCGGTCTCGCCGGCACGCTGCAGCACTACCTGTTCATCGGCCGCACCTTCGCCTGGGATGCCGAGCTCGAGAAGAAAGTGCTGGCGCTCGATGCCGCGCAGATCCGCGCCGCGCTGGCCAGACATCTCGACCCTGCGAAGTTCGTCGTGATGAAGGCCGGCGATTTCGCCGGCGCCGCGAAAGCGGCTGCGGCGCCCGCCGCGGCACCGGCACCGGCCCCCGCGACTCCCGCTGCGGCGACGGGCAAGCCCTGATGGCTCGCGAAATGTCCGCGTTGTCGCGCGGACATTTCGCGGCGCGCCGTTCAGTAATGAAATCGGCGCGCCAGACGCGGCCGTTTGCATGGTCGCGAGCCGGCGACGGTTGTTTGCCGGTGTCGCGCGAGGGTAAGGTGAGCCCCGTCCGAGGGGGGATCACATGCAGGTCGTGAATTTCTCGCGCGGCGCCATGCTGGCCGCGCTCGGGTTGTTAGCCGGTTGCGGCGGAGGAGGCGGAGGTGGTGGATCACCGCCCGCACCGTCGCCACCGGCTCCGCCGCCGCAGAAAACGCTGTTCGTGGCCACGCAGCCGGTGGGCGCGGTGCAGGCCAGCGAGTTCGCAACGCAGCCCGTGGTCCACGTCCGCGTCAACGGCACGACCGATGCGAGCGACAACAGCACCGTCGTGACCGCCGCGCTGCTGGCCGGCACGGGGACCACCGGCGCGCAGCTCACCGGCACGACCACGGCCACCGCCGTCGCCGGCGTCGCCACGTTCAACAATCTCGGCGTGAGCCTCGCGGGCACGGACTACCAGCTGCGGTTCACGGCCAGCGGCATCACCGAGGCGACCAGCGGCGCATTCAGCATCGCCGCGCCACCGCCAACCGCCCTGACCTTCAGCATCGACAGCTCGCAGGACGTGCATCCCATCTCGCGCTTCATCTACGGCATGAACGGCTGGGATCCGTCCGTCCGTCCGAAGAACCTGACGTTGTCGCGCTCGGGCGGCAACCGCATGACGGCCTACAACTGGGAGACCAACGACAGCAATGCCGGCGCCGATTTCCACAACCAGAACGACACCTATCTCGGCGGCGGCGATGAGCCGAACGGCGCCGTGCGGCCTGGGCTGGAAGCGGCGCGCGGAGCCGGCGCGGCCATGATCGTCACGATGCCGATGATCGGGTATGTCTCGGCGGATCATAACGGCGACGGCGATGTCGCCAACACGCCTGGCTACCTCGACATGCGCTTCCATCAGAGCCTGCCGCGCAAGGGCAGCCCGTTCTCGGCGACGCCCGATACCACCGACGCCTTCGTCTACCAGGACGAGTACATCCATTTCCTCGACCAGAAGTACCCGGGCGCCTTTGGCGCCGCGGACAGTCCCATCTGGATCAGTCTCGACAACGAGCCCGACCTCTGGCAATCCACCCACGCGCGACTGCGCGGTGACGCAAACCCCGCAACCCAGAAGGGACAAACTGCCACCTACGCGGAGATGATCCAGCGCACCACCGACTACGCGGACGCTGCCAAGGACGTCAACGAGGACGCGCTGATCTTCGGACCCGTGAACTACGGCTGGCAGGGCATGATCCGCTTCCAGGACGCTGCCGACGCGAACGGCCGCGACTTCCTCGAGTTCTATCTTGCGCAGATGAAGGATGCCGAGACCGCGACCGGACACCGCCTGGTGGACGTCCTCGACGTACATTGGTATCCGGAAGCGCGCGGCGCCTGCGCGCGCGAGCCGCAGGATGGCTGCCGCATCACCGACGAGGACACCGACGCCGGTGTCGCGACCGCGCGCAAGCAGGCCCCGCGCAGCCTCTGGGATCCCGCGTACACCGAGAGCAGCTGGATCACGCAGTTCAGCACCAACGGTCCGATCCGGCTGCTGCCGCGACTCGAGGAGAAGATCGCGGCCAACTACCCGGGCACGAAGCTCGCCATCACCGAGTACAACTACGGCGCCGCCAATCACATCACCGGCGCCATCGCGCAGGCCGACGCGCTCGGCGTGTTCGGACGGGAGGGGCTGTTCGCGGCCACGCTGTGGCGGCTGGCGGGCAACAACAATTTCATCTATGGCGGCTTCGACATGTTCCGCAATTTCGACGGCGCCAACGGCGGCTTCGGCGACACCAGCATCCGCGCGACGAGCTCCGACGTGGCGAACGCCACCGTCTATGCGAGCGTCGACCAGGGCAACGCGAACCGCATGGTCATCGTCTGCATCAACAAGGCGGACGCCGACACCACGGCCTCGCTCGCCATCACGCATGGGGTGCAGTTCCAGACGGCCAAGGTCTATCAGCTCACCGGTGCCAGCCCGCAGGGTCAGCCGCAGGCCCGCAGCGCCGTCGCCATCACGGCCAACAGCTTCCAGCTGACGATGCCGGCGAACAGCATCACGACCCTGGTCTTGCAGCCCTGAGCGACGTCGCGCCGGACAGAAGCGCGGGATAAAAAAACGGCGCCGCGAGGCGCCGTTCGAAGCTTGATCTCGTAGCCGGTCCCGCAGGAACCGGCATCCGAAGTCAATTCTCGATGTCAGTAACGGCCGCGGCCGCCACCACCACCAAAATTGCCACGCGGGGCGCCACGATCGCGCTCCTGGGCTTCATTCACTTTCAGCGGACGACCGCCGAAGTCCTTGCCATCGAGAGCCTGCATGGCGCGCGTGGCATCGGCGCTCGGCATTTCGACGAAGCCGAAGCCGCGT
>DASTHJ010000507.1:0-10622 GCA_035718265.1 Steroidobacteraceae bacterium
GAACGGCACGGGACTCGGCCTCGCCGTGTCGCAGGACCTGGTCACGCGCCATGGCGGTCTCATCGAATTCGACAGCAAGCCCGGGCGCACGGTGTTCACCATCCTGCTGCCCTTACCGGAGAACGCATGAGCGTCGATCCCTCGTATATGCACGGCAGCAACTCCCCGGCAAATCAACCCGCCCTGCGCGTCTGGCTCGTGGAAGACGACGCCTCGATCCGCTGGGTACTGGAGCGGGCGCTGCGCGCGAGCGGCATGGTGCCGCGCGCTTTCGACGCCGCCGAACCCGCGCTCGCGGCGCTGCGCAACGATGCGCCCGACGTACTGCTCACCGACATCCGCATGCCGGGCAGCTCCGGCATCGACCTGCTGCACGAGGTGCGTGCCGTGCACCCGACGCTGCCGGTCATCGTCATGACCGCGCACTCGGACCTGCCCAGCGCGGTGTCCGCCTACGAGGGCGGCGCGTTCGAGTACCTGCCGAAGCCTTTCGACATCGATCAGGCGGTCGAGCTGGTGCGCCGCGCGGGACAGAGCGCGCATCGCAGCGACGAGACGCCGCGGCAGGAGCCCGAGATCCCGGAGTTGCTGGGCAAGGCGCCGGCCATGCAGCAGGTGTTCCGCGCGATCGGCCGCCTGTCTCGCTCCAGTGTCGCGGTGCTGGTGACCGGTGAGTCCGGCACCGGCAAGGAACTCGTGGCGCGCGCGCTGCACGAGCATTCGCCGCGCCAGGGCAAGCCGTTCGTCGCGCTGAACACCTCGGCGATCCCGGCGGAGCTGCTAGAGTCCGAGCTGTTCGGACACGAGAAAGGTTCCTTCACCGGCGCGGACACGCAGCGCCGCGGCCGCTTCGAGCAGGCCAACGGCGGCACGCTGTTCCTCGACGAGATCGGCGACATGTCGACGCCGCTGCAGACCCGTCTGCTGCGCGTGCTCGCCGAGGGCGAGTTCTACCGCGTCGGCGGGCAGACGCCCGTGAAGGTCGACGTGCGCGTCATCGCGGCGACCCACCAGAATCTCGAGGAGCGTGTCGAGCGCGGCATCTTTCGCGAGGACCTGTACCACCGGCTGAACGTGATCCGCATCGAGCTGCCGCCGCTGCGCTCGCGCACCGAGGACGTGCCCGACCTGCTCGCACATTACCTGCGCCAGGCCGCCGCCGAACTCGGCACCGAGACCAAGACATTGGCGCCGGTCACGCTCGAGCGCCTGCAGGCCTATCGCTGGCCTGGCAACGTGCGCGAGCTGGTGAATCTCTGTCGCCGGCTGACGGCCCTGGCGCCGGGCAGCGAGATCCAGCTGCAGGATCTGCCCGCGGAGATGCACATCGTCACGCCGCCCGCGCAGACCGACTGGGCCGCGGCGCTGACGCTCTGGGCCAAGGCGCAGCCACACGACGGCGCGGTCGCCTGGCTCGACCAGGCCCTGCCCGAATTCGAACGCGTGCTGATCCGCGTGGCACTGAACCGCACGCACGGCCATCGCCAGGAAGCCGCGCGCGTGCTCGGCTGGGGCCGCAACACGCTCACGCGCAAGCTGAAAGAGCTCGGCATGGCCGACGACGAGACCCTGCCCTAGGAAATGGGGACATTCCCCGTTTCCTAGCAAACGGGGACACACCTCGAAAAACGTCCGCGCGTCTCCCGCTCCTGCCCGAAAACCGCCCCGCAGGGGCGCTGCCGCGCGGCCTGCGCAGAGTCCCTTATTTCCTCTCCTACACGACCGGTTCACACTCGGGGCCGTGTTGCCGGCGAGGTTGTTAGCGCTATCTCACCGGTACGATTTCTCGGAAATTCCAGTGGTTTTCTCGCAAGGGGTGACATAACTGGAGGGGCACGTGATTGGTGTCGCGAATCGGAAACGCCTTTGTTTCCAGTGTCCCGGGCTTGTTCCATTCTTTGTCCCCACTGGGTTCCGGACATTTCCGCGTCCGGAAAGAGAGGAAACATGCAAGAGATAGTCGTTCAAAGCACGAAATATCCCGAGATCGTGGTGCAGGGGTCACGGTACGACTACACGTCCGACATCGTCATGGTGGTGATCGGCGTGCTCGCCGCCGCTGCCATCATCTGGCGTTACACCGCTGCACGTCGAGGCAAGGATTGATCGCTGGCTTCCCGTTGCGCGTGGAATCGGGCATGTCCCGATTCCACGCGCCGCGGTGAGGTTCGTCGCCTATTCCAGGCGCAACGAACCGGTGAGCTCCGCGACGCTCTTCAGGTTGTTCAGCTCCAGATAATCCGCCACGCCCGCGTTGATCCTGCGGCACAGAAGCGGATCGTAGAAAAGCGCAGTCCCCAGGCCCACGGTCGTGGCGCCGGCAATCAGGAACTCCAGTGCATCGTCGACCGTCGTGATGCCGCCCTGCCCGATGATGGGCACGCGGTGCTTCTTGGCGACCTCGTACACCTGGTGCACCTTCAGCAGCGCGATCGGCTTGATGGCAGGCCCCGAGAGCCCGCCCTGCACGTTGCCGATCACCGGCCGGCGCGCCTTCAGGTCGACCGCCATGCCCATCACCGTATTGATCACGGCCAGCGCGTCGCTGCCGGCCTCGATGCAGCGGCGCGCGTTCTCGCGGATGTCGGTCTGGTTCGGCGAGAGCTTGGTGATGATGGGCTTGCGGGTTGCCTTGCGGCAGGCTTCGACGACCTTCGCCGACATGTCCGGATAGTTCCCGAACGCGACGCCGCCCTCCTTCACGTTCGGACAGGAGATGTTGATCTCGATGGCGTCGATCGGCGAATCGTCGAACAGCCGCGTGACCTCGGCATATTCCTCGATGGTCGAGCCGGAGACGTTCGCGAAGAAGCGCGTCTCGCGAAAGTCCAGCGTCGGCAGGATCTTGCGCACCACGTGTTCGGCGCCGGGGTTCTGCAGGCCGATGGCGTTCAGCATGCCCGAGGGCGTCTCGTAGACCCGGTGCGGCCGGTTGCCGAGGCGCGCCTTGCCGGTGGTGCCCTTGAGCACAATGGCGCCGACGTCGCGATTCGAGAAGCCCTCGACGCGCGTGTACTCCTCGCCGAAGCCCACGCAGCCGGACAGCAGCACGATGGGCGAATTGAGCGCGAGCCCGCAGAAATCCACGCGCAGCGACCGCTGGCGGGAGGGTTCGAGCTGCTTCGCGGCGGCGTTCATGGGCCGCGCATTGTACGATGCGCGGCCCATGCAGACCCAAGCCGTGAAAATCCTGATGAGTCTCGCCGGCCTGATCGGCGCGAGTGTCCCCGCTGTTGCGCAGGCGCCGTCACCGGCACCCGCCGCCAACCCGGCCAGCGAAGGCCCAAGTTTTCGCGAGTCGGATCAGGTTCCCGACCTCGCGGGCTACGGTGACGCCTACTCGCTGAACGAAATCCGCATCGGTGGTACCACCTTGAGCGAGGCCCAGCAGGTCTCCCGCTGGCAGGCCGAGCTCAAGGCGGGGCGAGCGCGCGCCGGCGCCCTGGCGGGAGCTTACGCGGCTTATCGGGCGTTGATCCCGTCGGACTGCGCGGCCGCGCGCGACACGTTGCTGAAGGCGGATGAGCTCGGCAGCGACCAGGCCGCATTCCTGCTGGCGCAGCTCGCGGCGAATGAGACCTGTGGCGACACCGACCGGGCTGAGCTCGAGCGCTGGCTGAAGAAGGCCGTCACGCTGGATTATCCCGGTGCCGCCGTCGACCTCCTGAACTTCTACGCCGATGCCGATCCGCCGGATCGCGTGCAGCAGTACGTGTATGCGCGCGTCGCGGCGGACTACTGGGACAGCAACAAGCTCACGCAGCCGCGCACCGGCTTCGACGCGGCCGCGCTGGCCGACATGGAAAAGGCGCTGTCCGCGGAGGAGCGCGGCCGCGCGCAGGCCGAGGCCGCGAAGATCCTCGAGACCATGCTGAAGCGTCACGACCGTTTCGGCAGCGTCACGCCGGTGGAATTCGCGCGGGGCGGCGCCGGCGCGAAATCCTCCTACGCGGGCTACACGCTCGACTACCGCCACGAATGCCAATGGAACCTGCAGGGCAACTGCCGGGGTGCGCAGCGGCTCGCCTACGTGGAGCTGACCAACAAGGACGACGGGTTCATCGCCTGCAAGCTGGTGCTGCAGGCGCGCGACTTCGTGACCGGCGAGCCCGAGACGGAGCCGGCGACCCGCGAGGTGCTGGTCGGCCCGCAAGCCACGCGCAAACTGCTGCTCGGCGACGTCAGCGAGCAGCCCGACAAGAAGGCGTTGAACGCGACCTGCAAGGCGGTGCCGAAGCTCGCCGCGAACTCGGCGGCCGGCAAGTGCCGCGCCAGGCTGCAGGGCAACGTCGACGTCGAGAAGTTCTATCCACCCGCGGCACGCCAGCGAGGCATCGAGGGCAGTACCGTGGTGCGCTTCTGGGTGCCGCCCGGCTCCGAGGTCGCGACCGATGGGGAGATCGCCACCTCGAGCGGCGATGCCTCGCTCGACGCGGCGGCGCTGGCGACCGTGCGCAGCGGCAAGTACACGCGCGAGTGCGACTACGGACTGGGCACGATCCGCATTTCGTTCAAGCTGCAGGACGCGCCGCAGACTCCCTGAACGGGACTCGGCCGCTCTCGCGCCCGGTAACGCGCATGTTCCACCTGGTGATCTTCGAGCCGGAGATTCCGCCCAACACCGGTAACCTGATCCGGCTCGCCGCCAATACCGGGTGCGAGCTGCACCTGGTCAAGCCACTGGGATTCCGCCTGGACCGCAAGTCGGTGCGCCGCGCGGGCCTGGACTACGACGAGCTCGCCACCGTGCACGTGCACGAGAATTTCGCCGCGGCGCGGGCCGTGCTCGCCGGCCGCTGGTTCGCGATCGAAACCGGCGCCGGCCGGCGTCACGTGGACGCGAGCTTCGCGGCGGGCGACGTGCTGCTGTTCGGTTCGGAGCGGCGCGGACTGCCGCCGGAAGTACTGGCGCAGATCGATCCGCAAAACCTGCTGTCGCTGCCGATGCGCGCCGGCAACCGCAGCCTGAACCTCGCCAACGCGGTGGCCATCACCGTGTACGAGGCCTGGCGGCAGACCGGCTTCGCCGGAGCGCAGCAGGCCTTGGCGCCCTGACTACTCCACCTCGGCGCGGATCGGCCGCGTCATGAGCTCGCGCACCACGTCCTTCGCCGGCTCGTTCTGGTAGAGGATGCGGTAGATGCCCTCGGCGATCGGCATGTCCACCTTCTCGCGCGTCGCCACGGCGTGCACGGCGCGCGCCGCGAGGTAGCCCTCGACCACCTGGCCGATTTCGGCGAGCGCCGGCTGCACGCTCTTGCCCGCCGCCAGCGCCAGGCCGAAGCGCCGGTTGCGCGACTGGTTGTCGGTGCTGGTGAGCACCAGGTCGCCGAGCCCCGCGAGTCCCATGAAAGTTCCGGGCTGCGCGCCGAGCGCGACACCCAGGCGCACGATCTCGCTCAGGCCGCGCATGATCAGCGCGATGCGCGTGTTGGCGCCGAAGCCAAGCCCGTCGCACAGGCCGGCACCGACCGCGAGCACGTTCTTGACCGCGCCGCCGACCTCGACGCCGACGATGTCGGTCGAGGTGTACGCGCGAAAGTTCGGCGCGTGCAGGCTCTTGGCGAGCTGGTTGGCGAACTCGGCGTCGGGCGAGGCGATGGTCATGGCGGTCGGCAGACCCATGCCGACCTCGCGCGCGAAGGTCGGCCCCGACAACACGGCGACCGGATAGCGGTCGCCGAGCACTTCGTAGGCCACCTGGTGTGGCAGCTTGCCGGTCTCGAGCTCGAAGCCCTTCGTGGCCCACGCCAGTCGCGCATTGCGCGCCAGCAGGGGCTTCAGTTGCGTGAGCAGGCTGCGCAGCGCGTGGCTGGGAACCGCGATGATGATGGCGACGGCGTCCTGCAGCGCCGTGGCGAGATCCTCGTGGATCTCGATGGCGTCCGGGAATCTGCCGTCCGGCAGGTAGCGCGCATTGCGGCGCTCGGCGCGCATGGCGGCCGCGTCACTGCCGCTGCGCGTCCACAGGCGAGTCGGGTGCCCGGCGCGCGCGAACTGGATCGCAAGCGCCGTGCCCCACGAGCCGGCGCCGAGCACGGCCACCGGCTCATGCGACAGGTCGTTGTCAGGCCCTCCCACCCAGGAACCTGAGCCGCTGGCTCAGTTGGCCTGAGTCTGGCCGGCGGCCGCCTGCGCCTGGGCCTGCGCCATGCCGCGCGCGAACAACTGGTCGAAGTCCACCGGCGGCAGCACGAAGTTCGGGAAACCGCCCTGCGTGACGAGCTGCGAGACCGCGACGCGCGCGTACGGGAACAGCACGTTCGGGCAGATCGTGCCGATGGCACGCCGCGTGTCCTCGGGCGTGAGGCCGCGCATCACGAACAGGCCTGCCTGCTTGACCTCGACGAGGAACGCGGTGGTCTCGCCCTGCTTCGCGCCCACCGTCACGGTGATCACGACTTCGTGCAACTCCGGCGCAACGACGTTGGCCGTGGTGTTGATGTCCAGCGAGATCTGCGGGCTCCAGTTGCCTTCGATGCGCGGGCCCTTCGGTGCTTCGTACGAGCAGTCTTTCAGGTACACCGATTGCACCGAGAGCATCGGTCCGGTGGGGGTTTCGTTCGCCGCGGGCGCGGTCTGGTTTTCCATGCGATTTTCCTGTGTTGAAAAAGGGTCGATGTGGCTCACTGGCCCAACAAGGCATCCAGCTTGCCGGCGTCCTCGAGCGCGGCGAGGTCGTCGCTGCCGCCCACGTGATGGTCGCCGATGAAGATCTGCGGCACCGTACGGCGGCCGCTGCGTGCGCGCATCTCGGCGCGCTTCTCGGCGGCCGATTCGACGTCGATCTCCTCGAAGGCGACGCCCTTGGAGCGCAGCAGCCGGCGCGCGCGCTCGCAGTACGGACACCAGTTGGTGGTGTACATGACGATGGTGGGCGCGGACATCAGGCGGCCTTGGCGATCGGCAGGTTGTCGGCACGCCAGGCGGCGAAACCCCCACGCAACGTGAATGCCTTGGTGAAACCCTGGGCATTGAGCTGGCGCACGGCGGCCGCGGCCAGCGAGCCGGAGTCGCAGTAGACGACCACGGGCCTGTCCTTGAAGCGCTTGAAACTGTCGCCGGCGGTCAGGATCTTTTCGGAGGAAAGGTGCTTCGCGCCGTTCACGTGGCCCTTGGCGAACTCCTCCTCCTTGCGGATGTCCAGCACCAGCGCACCCTGGTTCATGAGACGGATCAGGTCCTGTGAGGAAATCGACGCGAACGCGCTGGCGCGCACGCGCGACTCGTAGGTGACTACCACGGCCAGGGCCAGCACGGCGGCGCCGGCCAGCAGGGGATGATGGGTCACGTATTCGATCAGTCGTTCCATGATGCGGCGGTGGGCCGGCCCGGGAAAAAAGGGAGCGCATTATACCGGCGAGCCGGGTTTTCGCCGAAAATGCCCCGCATGCGTTTGATCCGCCGGCTTTTCAGACTCGCGCTGATATTTCCCCTGATCAGTCTGGCGGCGGCCGCGGCCGGCGATCCCGACCCGGCCAGGGCGGAAGCCCAGCTGAAGGCGGTGCGCGCGCAGATCGAGAAGGTGCGCGCCGAGATGGAGCGCGACGCCGGCAAGCGCGACAAGCTGACGCGCGAACTCGAGGAGTCCGAGAAGAGCGTGGCCGCGGCGCGCGGCGAGCTGGAACAGCTGCGTCGCGAGCGCGGCGAACGCACGGCGCGGCGCGCCGAGCTGGCCAGCCAGCGACGCACCGAGGAAGCGGCGCTCGCCCGGGACCGCGGCGCACTGGCGGGACAGATCCGCGCCGCGTCCATGATCGGCCGGCAGGAGCCGCTCAAACTACTCCTGAACCAGCGCGATCCGGCGCAGACCGGGCGCGTGCTGGTGTACTACCAGTACTTCGGGCGGGCGCGCGCCGCGCAGATCGCGGCCATCGACGCGCACCTGGCGGAGCTCGCGTCGCTCGACGCCGGGCTCGCCGCCGAGGAAGAACGGCTCGTGGCGCTGGAACAGCAGCAACAGGGCGAGCTCAAGAAGCTGCAGTCGGCGCGCGAGCGGCGCGGCCGCGCGCTGGTGGCGCTGGAAACGGAATCGAAGAGCCGCGCGAAGGAACTGGCGCGGCTCAAGGATCAGCAGAGCGGGCTCGAGAAACTGGTGCGCGAGCTGCGCCGTGCGCTCGAGCGCATCGACAAGTTCCCGACCGACAGCAAGGACGCATTCGCGCGGCTGCGCGGCAAGCTCGCCTGGCCGGTCGCGGGCAAGCTCGTGGCCTCGTTCGGTCAGACGCGCGCGGGCGGCGTGAAATGGGACGGCATGCTGGTGGCGGGCGAGGCGGGCACGCCGGTGCGCGCCATCTATCACGGCCGCGTGGTGTACGCCGACTGGCTGTCGGGGCTGGGTCTGCTCACCATCATCGATCATGGCGACGGCTACCTGAGCCTCTACGGCCACAACGAGCGCCTCTTCAAGGCCGTCGGCGAGCGGGTCACGGCCGGCGATGTCATCGCCACCGTCGGCGATTCCGGTGGCCGGCCCCGGCCGGAGCTGTACTTCGAGATCCGCAAGGGCGGGAAACCCATCGATCCCAGGCCCTGGTTCAAGTCCGCCGCGCCGTAGGCGGGGCTTGGCGGTGCCCGGCACCACCGGCACCACCAAGAAACGCCAACTGCATCAACGCCGTACGCGCCCCATTAGGGGATGTTCCTGCGTTGATGTCCTTTGAAGCCTCCATGGAGCCCTACGCCCAGCTGGTGCGCTCGCTGCTGCCGCGTACCCAGGCGCTGTGCCTGTTCGACCATGCCGGCAAGCTGTTGTGGTCGAGCGTCGCCAGCCCGAACTCCGAACTGTTCGCGGTGGTGTTGCAGTCGCTCGCGCAGTTCCAGCAGTCCGCCGCCACGAAGGCGGGCGAGGGCTCGGGCCAGCATTGCGCGCTTCCCGACGAGTCGCCGGCCTATCTATTCTGGCTGCGCGACGAGCGTGGCGCGCTCGCCGCGGTGGTCGCGGTGGTGTGCAACCGGCTCGCCACCGACGCGCACGTGCTGCCGTTCTCCTACGTGCTCGAGCACCTCAAGCCCGCGCTCGAGCTGCTGCGCCGCGACCTGCTGGCGCGCGCCGACATCGAAAAGCTCAACGAACACCTGACCGCGCGCGACAAGGACCTGGAGCTGCTGCTGTCCGTCACCGGCAGCCATCCGCAGGCCAGTGGCTCCGACGACCTGCAGTCGCTGCTCGCCAATGCCGCGGGGCATCTCAAGTGCGTGCTCGCCGGCATCGTCGTCCCCGACAAGGGACTCACGCTCACCTGGCCCGAAAGCGGCGACGTCTCGATCCTCAATCGCACCAAGAAGCAGCTGCTCGCCATCACGCAGACACGTCGCGATCCGCTGGTCATCAACAAGATCGCGACGCAGGCCGGACAGGTCGCGATCCCGTATCGCATTCTCGCCTGCCCGCTGCGCCAGGGATCGGGCCGCACCTCGGGTGCGCTGGCGCTGTTCCGCAAGCTGGACGCGCCGGAGTTCATCGGCCGCGACGTGCATCTCGCCGACCTGCTGGCGCGCCGCGTCGCCGCCAGCATCGAGACCAGCTACGACTCGCTGTCGGGCCTGCTGACACGCGCCGCGCTCGAGCAGCGGCTCAAGCTGGTGTACTCCGAGCCGGAGTCGCGCGCGCGCCGCTGGAGCCTGCTGTACGTCGACATCGACGAGTTGCACGTCATCAACGAGACCTTCGGCATGCACATCGGCGACCAGGCCATCGCGCAGATCGGCGACCTGCTGCGCAAGCACCTGCCGCCGAATTCCGTCGCGGCGCGCATCTCCGGCGACCGCTTCGCCGTGGCCATGCCATCCGACGTCGACGAAGCCGCGATGTTCGGCGAAGGCCTGCGCGAGGGCGTCACGCGCCTGTCCACCGCCGGGCTCGATGCGCGCTTCCGGCTGTCGATCAGCATCGGCGTGACGCCGTTCAATGGCCGCGACGACGCCGAGTTCGGCCGCTCGCTGGCCGAGGCCGAGACCGCCTGCAAGGCGGCCAAGGACCGCGGCCGCAACCGTCTCGAGACCTTCCAGGAAAACGACGTCAGCATCATCCGCCGCTTCACCGACATCAACGTCGCCACCGACGTGCGCGCGGCGCTCGCCGAGAACCGGCTGCGCCTGGAGGCGCAGCTGATCGCGCCGTTCGTCGACGACGGCCACACCCGGCCGCACTACGAGCTGCTGCTGCGCATGCTCGATCCCGAGGGCAACACCATCGGGCCCGACCGGTTCCTGTCGGCGGCGCTGCGCTACCAGATGATGCCCACCATCGACCGCTGGGTGATCGCCAGCGTGATCGACCAGCTGCGCCCGCGGCGCGACCTGCTGGTCAACGCGCCCGTGTGCTTCACGATCAATTTCTCCGGCCAGTCGCTGCACGACGACGAGTTCGCCGACTACGTGATCCGCAGCATCGAGACCAGCCGCATCAATCCTGCGGTGTTCTGCTTCGAGCTCACCGAGAGCGCGGCCGTGGCCAGCATGAAGGACGCCGAGGCGCTGATGCAGCGGCTGCGCAATCTCGGCTGCGGCGTGGCGCTCGACGATTTCGGCACCGGCCTGTCCTCGTTGTCGTATCTGCGCTCCATGCCGGTTTCCATCCTCAAGATCGACGGCAGCTTCGTGCGCGACATCCTGCGCGA
>DASTHJ010000508.1:0-9162 GCA_035718265.1 Steroidobacteraceae bacterium
TTGTAGATCACCCGGTGCTCCAGCACCGGGAAGCGCGTGCGCGCATCCATGCGCGACGCCGAATCGATGTCCGCGACGACGCACCCGGTTCCGCCCGGCATCCGGGCCAGCACCTTGCCCCAGTGGTCGATGATCATCGAGTCTCCGAAGGTCTCACGGCCGCTGGGGTGCACGCCCCACTGCGCCGGTGCGACCAGGCCACAGAGATTCTCGATGGCCCGCGCACGCAGCAACGTTTCCCAGTGCGCCCGCCCGGTGGGCACGGTGAACGCCGAGGGCACCACGAACATCTCGGCGCCCTGCCGCGACATCACGCGGAACAGCTCCGGGAAGCGCATGTCGTAGCACACGGCCAGCCCGAGCTTGCCGACGGGCGTGTCGATGACCCGTGCATCGTGCCCCGCCACGGTGTGCGCCGATTCGCGATGCGACTCGCTGCTGCCCGGCACGTCCACGTCGAACAGGTGCATCTTGTCGTAGCGCGCCACGCGCTGGCCCTGCGCGTCGTACACCAGCAACGATGCGCTGACGCGGCCATCCGCGCCATGCCTCAAAGGGATGGTTCCGCCGACGACCCATATCTTGAGGCGGCGCGCCGTGTCTGCAAGGAAGTTCTGGATCCTGCCGGCGCCGTCCGGCTCGGCCATGGCGCGTTTGTCGCCGGAATCCTGGCCCATGAAGGCGAAGTTTTCCGGCAGCGCGGCCAGCGTGGCGCCGAGGCGCGCGGCCTCGGCGAGGAAGCGCCCGGCTGCCTCGAGATTGGCGTCGATCTCGTGCCCCGAGGTCATCTGGATTGCGGCTACGCGCATGTCCAGAAATCTATCACGCCCCCTAATCCCAGGTTCCGTGCCATTGCACGCGCCGCGTCTCCGGGGCTTCGGTCCAGCCGCGCTGCGCCGCCGAGCCGCGCAGCGCATTCCAGGCGCGCGTGATGCGCTCGCGCGCCGCCGACGGCACGGCCGCCGCCGCCAGCGTCACGCGCTCGTAGTCGAGCGTCACGTCATAGTTGTGTGCCAGCAGGCCGAAGCGTCCCGTGCCACGGAACACCTGGTCGGCTTCCGGACCCGTGCCCTGCACGTCGGCGAGCAGCACCTCGCCATTTGCCAGCGTGGCGCGCGCCGTGAGCCGGTGATCCGGATTGGAGCCGTGGGTCAGCAGCTCGAAGGAACCGGTCATCGAGCGCGGCACGTCGGTGGAATCCAGCGGCCACTCGAGCGCGCCGGACGCCCGCAGGCTCGACAACGGCCACTCGGCCGGCAGCTCCACGTCGCGCAACAGCGTCGCGAGTTGCGCCGTGTCGGCGGTGAAGTCCACGCGGCATCCACCCTGCAATTCGCAGCGACCGCGTGCGGTCATCTGGTGTTGCGCCAGTGCCGAGGTATCCATCGAGAAGTCGAGCGCGTCGTCCTGGCGGGCCAGCGAGGCCTGCAGCAATCCGAACCTGCGATCGGCGTATTGCAGGTCGGCGACACTCAGCTCCAGCTCACCTTCGGGCGGCAAGGTAATGGCCGCCGCGGCGAGCACCGCCGGAGCACGTCGCAGGTCGAGCGATTCGATGCGCACGTTCGGCCTGGCGCCGCGATCCGCGGTCACGCTCCACTGGCCCGAAACGCCCCGCCACTCGAAGTTCGCGCGCGTGACCCCGTCGCGTACCTGGCCGCGCACTTCGCCGGCGCGGCCGACGAAGCTGAAATCGCGGACGCCTTCCGGCCCGAGGCGCAGTTCCGCGCTGATCGGTAGTTCGCGCGTGCGCCGTTTGCCGAACGGCGCGGGCAAGTTGCTCTGCACGCCCGCCAGGTTGCTGTTCAGCGAAATCTGCCATGCGTCGCCGGCGACCCGCTGCAGCGTGCCGTTCCAGGCCAGCTGTCCGGAAATTCGCGCCGCCGCCGACTCGCCGCCCGTCAATGCGAGCAGCGCTGCCGCGTCGGCCGTGCCGCTCACGTTGAAGCCAGCGCGCGGGCCGGAGCGCCGCGATTCGACCTGCACGTCACCGCCGAGCCAGCGCCCCTTGAGCGACAGGCCGCGCAACTGTTGCGCGTAGCGGATCGTGCCGGCCAGCTTTTCCACCGGCGGCAGGCCCTCGGCGAGCGGCAGGCTCGCATCGCTGACACGCGCGCTGACGCGCCAGAGTTCGGGACGGCGCAGCTCCTGCTCGCCGCGTGCATCCGTTTCGAGCGTCACCGCTCCGGCCAGCTTCGCCAGACCCTGCTTCTCCAGGATGCCGCGCACCAGCGGTGTTTCCATGCGCCCTTCGAGCAGCGCGTGCAGCCGCGGCGCGCCGCTGCGCGGCCACTCGATGCGGCCCGCCGTGATGGCCAGGTCCTCGATCCGTCCGCCATCGAAGGCCAGGCGCGTGCCGCCGCGCTGGAATTCGAGCTTGCCGCTGCCATCGGTCAGGCGCGGCAGGTCTTCGCCCGTGCTGGTGAGACCGGTGAGAACCAGCGTGCCGCGCGACCGTCTCCAGTTGACGCGGCCATCCTCTGCGGGCAGCAGTTCAGCCGATCCTTCGCTGACGACGCCGCGCTCGAGCATGGCGACGGGCTCGGGCAGCGGTGCCTGCGCATCGACCAGCGGCCACAAGTCGGCGAGCAGCGCGCGATCCATCCCGGCCACGGCGACGCGCAACGGCTGCGGTCGCTTCGCCGCGGGCTGCCAGTCGCCATCCAGACTGACGGTGGCGTCATCGACGGTGGCGCTCAGCTTCTCGAAATGCCAGCCACCGTTGCCGGACAGCATGACCGCCTGTCCCTCGAGCCGCAGCGGCCGTGCCTCCTGCATGGCCGCGACGCGCCACTGCGCGGTGGCCTGCGCATCGAGCTGCAGCGCGAAGCCGCGAGCATCGCAACGCAATCGACCGCCGAGCTGCCCGAGCAGCGCCCGGTCGGTGGCGCGCGCCAGGTCCAGCTCCGAGACCCGCGCCGTCAGCTCCCATGCGTCGTTCGACTGCAGGCGCTCGCCGGAGTCGAAGCGCAGCTCGTGCAGCTCACCGGAGACCGGCGCCCAGCCCGCGGGCAGATCGGGCGCGGCCGCGGCGAGCCGCGGCGCCAGCAGGCCGGTGACGAATTCGGCCGCCATGAAGGGAATGCGCTCGGCGGTCACCGTGGTGTGCGCGACGCGCAGCGAATCCGGCGCGAGACGCAGTCTCGCGGTCACCGCCGGCGCGCGCTCCAGGCGCGCACCGCGCGTCAGCTGCAGGTCCGTGAAATCGAGCAGCACGTCGTCGCGGACGCGCGTCAGCCTGCCGTTCAGCGTGACGTGGTCGAAGCGCGTGCTGGCATCGTGCATCGCGAGCTCGCGTGCATTCGCCTGCCACGTGCCGGATTCGACGCGGCCGTGGCGCAGCGTGAGGCGCGCGTCGAGCGTGCCGCGGCCGTCGACGCCGGCGAGCGGCAGCGCGCCGGGCACCTTGTCCAGGAACACGCGCCGCGCGATGAAGCGCAGGTCGCCGGACATGCCCTGGGCGGAGCCCAGGTCCGCGAGCTTGACCGAGACGAACAGCGACTGGCCGACGTCCTGGGACAGCAGCATGGTGCCGTATGCGCTGAAACCGCCGCCGCTCCGGCTAACTACTGCCTGGCTCAGCGTGAAGCTGCGGTGCGCCGCCTGCTCGCCGCGATGCCGCAGGTGCACGCGCGCCCCCTCGACCTCGATGCGGCCGGTGGGCATCAGGCGCGTCCACCCGAGGTAGCGGTGCAGCAGCGCCGCTTCGCCGGCGCCGCGCGTCGTGCCCTGCGCGGCCGTGTCGCGCCGCTCGATGGCGTCCACGAAGGGGCGTTCCGGGTCGACGATCAGCTCGATGTCCGGCGAGGCCAGCGTCACGTGACCCAGCGAGAAGCGGTGATGACGCAGGAAGTCCCAGGCGTCGAATTCGACGCGCAGTTCCGGGGCCAGCACGTGCACGCGACCCTGCTTCGGATCGGTGAACTCGACGCGAGTGAACACAGCGCTGGTGCCGTCCAGGTCCCAGGCGAAGCGCACGTTGTCGAAGCGCACCGCGAGCCCGGTGCGCTCGGTGATCAGCTTCTCGAGCGTGGCGCGCTGTTCGGGAACGCGCGCGGCGATGACGCGCGTGAACACCACGCCGAGCGTGGCGAGCAGGCCGAGGCAGAACGTGACCGCGAGCGTGCGCTTCACCCAGGGTGAACCGCGCCATTCCCTTGCGGGAATGCCCCCCTTTCGATCAAGGGTCGATTCGCTCATCTCACCTCAAGCCAGCACCACGTCGTATTGGTCGAACCCGTAGAGGGCCTCCACCTGCAACCGGATCGGCCGCCCCACCTGGTGCTCGAGCTCCGCGAGCACCGCGGATTCGTCGTCGAGCAGGCGGTCGATCACGTTCTGGTGGGCCAAAATTAGCAGTTCGCGGCTCTGGAACTGCCTGCTCTGGCGCACAATTTCACGGAATATCTCGTGGCACACCGTTTCGGGCGTGCGTACGAAGCCGCGACCTTCACAACTGGGACATGGCGCACAAAGCAAATGTTCCAGGCTGTCGCGCGTGCGTTTGCGCGTCATCTCCACCAGGCCGAGCGACGACACGCTGGCGATGTGCGTCTGCGCATGGTCCCCGGCGAGCGCGCGCTGCAGCGCTTCCATGACCTGCGTGCGATGCGCCGGGTCGGTCATGTCGATGAAGTCGATGATGATGATGCCGCCAAGATTGCGCAGCCGCAGCTGCCGGGCAATCGCCACCGCCGCCTCGAGGTTGGTGCGGAAAATGGTGTCCTCGAGATTGCGGTGGCCGACGAAGCCGCCGGTGTTGACGTCGATGGTGGTCATCGATTCGGTCTGGTCGATGACCAGGTGACCGCCGGATTTCAGCGACACGCTGCGCTCCAGCGCCCTGGCGATTTCCTCCTCGACGCCGTGCAGGTCGAAGATCGGCCGTTGCCCGGAGTACAGCTCGAGGCTGGTGGTGCTGCCGGGCATGAAGGCGGCCGCGAATTCCAGCATCTGCGCGTGCGCGGCCGCATTGTCGACCAGTACGCGATCCACGCCGCGCGCCAGCTCGTCGCGCAGGATGCGCGTCGGCAGCGGCAGGTCCTCGTACACCAGCTGTCCCGCCGCGGCACGCAGTCCCTTTTCCTTGACGTGCTGCCACAGGCGGCTCAGGTACTGGATGTCCTCGCGCAGCGACTCCGGGCTCGCGCCCTGCGCGGCGGTGCGCACGATGTAGCCGCCGGTGATCTGTGGCGGCCTGGCTTCGCTCACCAGCTGCTTGAGGCGCGCGCGCTCCGCCTCGTCCTCGATGCGCGCGGAGACACCGATGCCCTCGCCGCGCGGCAGGTACACCATGAGCCGTGACGGCAGCGCCATGAACGTCGTGAGGCGCGCACCCTTGGTGCCCATCGGATCCTTGACCACCTGCACCAGGATGTCGTCACCCTCGTTGACCAGCCGGCGGATGTCCTCGACCTGGCCGTTCTCGCGCGCCGCGGAACCGGCCTGCAGGCTCTCGGGCGGCGCCGCAATGTCGGCCGCATGCAGGAACGCGGTGCGCTCGAGGCCGACGTCGACGAACGCGGCCTGCATCCCGGGCAGCACGCGCTGGACGCGCCCCTTGTAAAGGTTGCTGACGATGCCGCGGCGGCTCTGGCGCTCGACGAACAGCTCGGTCAGCACGCCGTTCTCGATGAGTGCGGCGCGGTTTTCGCGCGGCGCGACGTTGATGAGGATTTCAGTGGTCACCGGGCGCGCCTCCCGCGGGCAGTTGGCCATTCCAGACGGGCACTCCGTGACGGCGCAGCAGTTCCGCCGTCTCGAACAACGGCAGGCCCATCACGCCCGTGTAGCTGCCGCTGATGCCCGCCACGAACACGGCTCCAAGTCCCTGGATGGCATAGGCGCCCGCCTTGCCCTGCGGTTCGCCGCTGGCCCAGTAGGCGCGCATTTCGTCGGGGGCGATCTTGCGGAATTCCACCTCGGAGCACGCGATCGACAGTGCAGGCGAATGCGCGCCGGCGAGGCACAGGCCGGTGAAGACCTCGTGCCGGCGGCCGGACAGCAGGCCCAGCATGCGCAGACAGTCGGCCTCGTCGCGCGGTTTCTCGAGGATGGCGCCGTCGACGTGTACCGTGGTGTCCGCGGCGAGCACCGGCAGGTCGCCATGCCGCGCGCGCACCGCGAGTGCCTTGTCCTGTGCCAGACGCAGCACGTAGTCGCGCCCGCTCTCGGCGGGCCGCGGCGTCTCGTCGATGTCGGCCGGCGTGACCAGGTGCGGCACGCCGATCAGGTCTAACAACTGGCGACGGCGTGGCGATGCCGAAGCCAGGCGCAGCACCGGCCGTTTCTGTTCTTGCTCCCCCATCCACCCCCCGTCGCGTTCACTCGCGATGGTACGGGTGATTCTGCAACACCGTGTGCGCGCGATACAGCTGTTCGGCGAGGATCACGCGCACCATGGCGTGCGGGAAGGTCAACGCGGACAGCGACCAGCGCAGCTGCGCCCGGGCGAGCGTCGCCTCGCCGAGGCCGTCGGGACCGCCGATCACGAAACACAGGTTCCTGCCCTCCTGCTGGCGTTCGCCGAGCCAGCGCGCGAGCTGCAGGGTGGTTAGGGATTTGCCGCGCTCGTCGAGCGCAACCAGGTAGTCCTCGGCGATGCGTTGCAGGAGCTTCTTCTCCTCGTCCGCTTTCGTGCGACCGACCGGGATTTCTTCCAGGTCGACGCGCAATGCGGCGCGCATCCTGCGCGTGTAGTCCGCGTAGGCCGCCGCGACCCACGCCGGCATGCGCGTTCCCACCGCGAGGATGCGCACGCGCACGGGTAAGCGCTAGCGCGCGGCGCGCGCCCTGGCCGCGGCCTTGCGGCGCGGCGCGGCCGCCTCGGCCGGCGGCGCGACGTCTTCCCAGAGCTTCTCGAGTCCGTAGAACTCGCGCACCCGTGGCAGCATCACGTGCACCACCACGTCGGTGAGATCGACCAGCACCCACTCGCCTTCGCGCTCGCCTTCCACGCCCATCGGGCGGAAGTCGTTCTGCTTGGCGAGCTGCACGACGCGGTCGGCGATTGACTTGACGTGGCGGTCGGAATTGCCAGAGGCGATGACCACGATGTCGGTGATGTCGGTGAGGTGCCGCACGTCCAGGATCTTGACGTTCACGGCTTTCATGTCATCGAGCGCGGTATTGACGATGCGCAGGAGGGTCCGCGGGATGGAGGGCTTGGCCGGCGCGGCGGCGCGGCGCGAACGGGTTTTCGTGGTCATTGCACTCCGTGAGTGACTTCAACGGTTTCGAGCATAGCACCCGGATTCGAGGATGATGTCGCGAACTGCGTCGGGAACCAGGAAGCGCGGATCGCGACCTGCGTCGATGATCTGTCGTAATTCTGTCGAAGAAATCTCGAGCTGCGTCACGGCATGGACGTAGATGCGCCCGGCCGGGGACTTGTGCAGGTCGTTCACCGCGCCGGTGCCGCGGTCCACCATGAGCTCGCCCAGCGGGCCGTGCACCGGCGCCTTCCAGCCCGGCCGATGCGCCACCACCACGTGCGCCAGGTCGAACAACTCCCGCCACCGATGCCAGTTGGGCAGGCCGAGGAAGGCGTCCATTCCGAGCAACAGGCACAGCGGCCGGTGCGGATATTCCTGGCGCAGCTCGATCAGCGTGTCCACGGTGTAGGACGTTCCCGCACGGCGGACTTCGCGATCGTCGACCACGAAGGCTCGGTGCCCGGCGACCGCGGCCTCGACCATCGCGACGCGCAGCGTCGCGTCGGCCAGCGTGCGCTCGCGGTGCGGAGGATTGCCGGTCGGCAGGAAACGCACCTCGGCGAGTTTCAGCGCCTGCCACAACTCGAAGGCGGTGCGCAGGTGTCCGTAGTGGATCGGATCGAAGGTGCCGCCGAAGAGCCCGATCGGGCCGGTTCCGTTTGCCGTGTTCAAGCGGCGCGGGTTCCGGCCAGCGGCAGCGCACGTCGTCCGGCGAACTCGACGATCATCAGTGCCATCTCGTCCCAGGCATCACCGTACTGCTGCCCCTTGATCATGCGATCGGCGCGCGCCAGCCGCGCGGCGAGTCGAGCATACGGCAGTCGGGAGGCGCGTCGCTTCGCATTTTCCAGCGCCGCCGAAGGTCGCTGCCAGCCGCGGGTGCCGGAGCCGTCACCCTGCGTCGTCCCCCAGGCAGCGTGGATTTCGCGTGCCAGCGACCACAGCGCCAGCGTGGGTTCCACGCCTTCGCTGCGCAGACCCGCGAGGATGCGCAGGCCGCGCGGCACGTCGCCGCCCAACGCCGCCTCGCCCAGCTGGAACACGTCGAAGCGGGCGTTGTCGCCGAGCGAGGCGCGTACCGCCTCGAGGTCGACCTTGCGACCGCCGGCCAGCAGCTTGAGTTTCTCGAGTTCCTGCTGCGCCGCCAGCAGGTTGCCCTCGGTGCGCTCGACGATGAACCGTATCGCCGCTTCGTCGAGCTCCAGTTCCAGCGTGGCCGCACGGGCGCGCAGCCACTGCGGCAGCCGCCCGACGTCCACGGGCCAGATCGGCAGCCAGGCGCCGGCGCTTTCGAAAGCCTTGACCCAGGCCGAGGAGTTCTGCTCGCGCTCCAGCTTGCCGGTGAGCATCAGGTAGACGTTGTCGGGATTGGGTGAACCCAGCAGCCCGACGATGGCGTTCGCCCCGCCGACGCCCGGCTTGCCCGAGGGCAGCCGCAGCTCGATCAGCTTGCGTGCGCCGAACAGCGAGAGGTTGTTAGACGAGGCGCGCACCGCCTCCCAGTCCGCGACGCGCTCGATGAAGTGCACTTCGCGCTCCTCGAAGCCGGCGCGGCGGACGCGCGCGCGGATGGCGTCGGCCGCTTCCGCGACCAGCAGCGCCTCGTCGCCGGAGACCAGGTACGCCCGGGCGGGCTCACCCGCCAGGTGCGAGCGCAACGTGTCGAAGGTCAGTTTCAATGGAAGCCGATTATGAGCGAGACGGCGGCCCGGAAGCCATACGAATTCGTCGCGGCGCGCGGTATTCTTCGGCATGGCCACGATTTTCGAGAAGATCATCGCCGGGGAGATCCCCGCCACCATCGTCTACAAGGACGAGCGCGTCACGGCGTTCCGCGACATCAGTCCGCAGGCGCCGGTGCACGTGCTCATCGTCCCTAACAAGCCCATCCCGACGGCGAACGACGTGACCGAGGCCGACGAAGCCGTGCTCGGCCACATGTTCGTCG
>DASTHJ010000509.1:0-6018 GCA_035718265.1 Steroidobacteraceae bacterium
CGCGGCTTGTGGGCGCCGCAGGGAGACAAGCCGCCCGAGGCCGCGCTCGAGGCCGGCGAGCTCAAGTTCGTGCTGGCCGGCGAGCGGCTCAAGGGCAGCTTCGTGCTCGTCAAGATCCGCAACAATCGCGGCCGCGACACGCGCACCAACTGGCTGCTGATCAAGCACAAGGACGAGTACGCCGTGCCGGGCGGCACGGCGGCGCTGATCGAAGAGGATCGCTCGGTGGCCTCGGGCCGCACGATGGCGCAGATCACGCGCGGCGTCGGCAAGGCGCCGCGGCCGTTCATGCTGGCCGCCGCCGAAAGCGCGGACGCGGTGTGGCATTCGAATCGCGCGGAGTCGAAGGCGGAGAGTGTCGCGTCGCCGGCGCCGAAACGGCGCGCCGCTCCGCCCAAAGCCGCCCGAGTCACTTCAATTCCCGAATTCATCGAGCCCCAGCTCGCCAAGCTGGTCGAGCGGCCTCCTCCCGGGCCCGGCTACGCGCACGAGATCAAGTTCGACGGCTATCGCGTGCAGGTGCGCGTACAGCGGGGCAAGGCCACGGTCCGCACGCGCAGCGGTCTCGACTGGACGGACACGTTCGCGGCCATTGCGAACGTGGCGCGCGAGCTGCCGGACTGCATCATCGACGGCGAGATCTGCGCGCTCGACAAGAAGAACATGCCGAGCTTTCCGATGCTGCAGGCCGCGCTGTCCGAGGGTCGTTCGCAGGACCTGGTGCTGTTCGCGTTCGACCTGCTGGTCGAGGGCAAGGAAGACTGCCGGCCGCTGCCTCTATCTACCCGCAAGGAGCGGCTGAAGGCGCTGCTCGACGAGGCCGACCTGGGCGAGACCATCCGCTACGTCGAGCACTTCGCCTCGACCGGCAACGAAGTGTGGCTGTCCGCCTGCAAGATGCAGCTCGAAGGCATCGTGTCCAAGCGGCTCGATGCGCCGTATGTGTCCGGGCGGCACGGCGGGTGGACCAAGGCGAAGTGTCGCGCCGGGTTCGAAGTGGTGCTCGGTGGCTGGACCACCGAGGGTGGCGGACTGCGCTCGCTGCTGGCGGGCATCCATCGGGACGGCCGGCTGGAATACATCGGGCGCATCGGCACCGGATTCGGCGAGGCCGTGGCGCGTCGCATCCTGCCCGCGCTCAAGGAACACACCACGGATGAGAGTCCGTTCAGCGGCAAGGACGCGCCCAAAAAGGAGCCGAACGTCCGCTGGCTCGAGCCCGAACTGGTGGCGGAGATCGAGTTCGGCGGCTGGACCGACACGCGGATGATCCGCCATGCCTCGTTCAAGGGATTGCGGCTCGACAAGCCGGCGAGCGAAGTCGTGGATGAGGTGCCCGAGCCCGAGTCCGCACCGGCGCCGGCCGCGGCAAAGCCAGCCAGCAAGACGAACCCCCGGCCGAACGCTGTCATGGGCGTGACGATCTCCAACCCCAACAAGGTCATGTGGCCCGCCTCGGACGCGGGCGCCGCGCTCACCAAGCTCGATCACGCCAAGTACTACGAAGCCATCGGCGAGTGGATGCTGCCGCACCTGCGCGGCCGGCCCTGCTCGCTGGTGCGCGCGCCGGACGGCATCACGGGCGAGCAGTTCTTCCAGCGGCACGCGATGGCCGGCATCTCGGAGCTGTTCACGCTGGTCAAGGTGAAGGACGACAAGGCGCCCTATGTGCAGATCGATCGCGTCGAGGCACTGATCGCGGTCGCGCAGATCGGCGCGCTCGAGCTGCATCCCTGGAATTGCGCCGAGGGCGACCCGGAAGTCGCCGGGCGACTGGTGTTCGATCTCGATCCGGCGCCGGACGTGAAGTTTCCGGCCGTGATCGCGGCGGCGCTGGAAATCCGCGAGCGCCTGGAGGACGTCGGGCTCGAGTGCTTCTGCAAGACCACCGGCGGCAAGGGCCTGCACGTGGTCACGCCGCTGACCGGCGGCGAGGACGCCGTGCCATGGCCGGCCGCGAAGAACTTCGCGCACATCATCTGCGCGCAGATGGCGCACGACTCGCCGAAGAAGTACCTGGACACGATGGCGAAGAAGGACCGCGTCGGGCGGATTTTCCTGGACTACCTGCGCAACGACCGGACGGCGACCGCCGTGGCCGTGCTGTCGACCCGCGCGCGGGCCGGCGCGCCGGTCTCGATGCCGATTCACTGGAAGGACGTGAAGCCCACGCTGAACCCGGCGCGCTTCGACCTGCGCACGGCGCCGGGAATTCTCAGGAAGTCGAAGCCGTGGGCCGACTACGCCAGCGCGGCGCGGCCGCTGTCCGCGGCGATCGAGCGCGTGCTCTCGCAAGGACGGGCGGCGCCGAAAGCCCGCCGCGTCAGACGTTGAGCCCGCTGCTGCCTCCGCCCCACACCGCGTTTTCTCCAGCCACGTCCTGCGGATCGGGATCACGTGCAACCGTGGGTTCGGCGCGGGGCTCGTCGAGGACGGCGGCGAGTTCGTCGCGGGATCGCCGCTTCGCAAGCAGGTTGATCAGCACGCCGGCGATGGCCACGCCCAGCGCGAGCTTGATGACGGTTTTCATGGCACCACGCTAATGGGCGGCGTCACTCGCGCCCATCAGCGCGATGCCTGAGCGCCGGTAGGACCCTTCAGCAACAGTAGCGATTGTCCATGGTTCGAACGCAGCGAGTGTCGGGGAGACTCCCACAGACGTTCCAGCTGGAACGTCTTATGCTCCGCGCTTTTCGGATTTCGGGAGTCCACACATGCCCAGCACTCTCTCCGCCCGCATCGTCCCGCACCTCTGGTACATCAACGAAGCGAAGGAAGCCGCGCGCTTCTACGTGAAGCTCTTCCCGAAGTCGCGCATCGACCGCGTGTGGAAGATCACCGACGCCCAGGTCGAGAGCGTCGAGTTCCGGCTGTTCGGCCAGCCGTTCTTCGCGATGAGCGCGGGCGATCACCATCCCTTCAACGACGCGGTTTCGTTCGGCGTGCGCTGCAAGACGCAGGCGGAGATCGATCGCTACTGGAAGGCCATCCTGAAGCACGGCGGCAAGGAGCTCGCCTGCGGCTGGATCCGCGACAAGTACGGCGTGCGCTGGCAGATCTATCCGGAGGCGTTGATGGCGATGATGGCGGACCGCGACCGCAAGAAGTCCGCGCGCGTCGCCGCCGAGATGCAGCGGCAGGTGAAGTTCGATCTCAGGAAGCTGAAGGCGGCGTACGCAGGGCGGTCGTGAATGGCCTCATTTGCGCGTGTAGCGTCCGTCGAACACGACGGACCAGCCGCCCTTGTCGTCCGCCGCTTCCCAGAGCTGGCGCACCGAGCCGTCCTCGTTCGGTGTCCACGTGACGCGTTGTTTGCCCATCTCGCCGTTCGGCCCGGGCGCGACGCCCTCGAGCACCATGCTCTTGCCGTCCCACTTGCCTTCGATCGTGAGCAGCAGCCCGCTCGAATCGACCCAGGTCTGGTGCCAGACCTTGCGCGCCGCGTCGTAGATGTTGAGGCTCTCGCCGCTGTAGCCCCGGCCGGTGGCGTAGTGCTCGTGGATCACGCAGCCGCCGTACTCCTGCGTGATCCGGTTGAGGCCGACGAACTTGCCGTTCGGCGCATGCACCTGCCAGTCGCCGACCCAGAAGTCGAACTGGCGATGCTCGGCCGACGAGCACGGCGGCGAGGCGGCCTGGGCGTCGGCCTGAGAGCCGAAGGTGGCGAGCAGCATCAACAGCAGGACGCGCTTCATGTCGGCAATGAAGCACATCGCGGCGCGGAGTGGAACTTCCATGCGGTGAACGGTTTCCAGAGTGCTGCAACCCGTTGTCATTCCGACCGGTAGGAACACCCATGCGCACACGCTTTCCGACGATCCTGATCGCCACGTTCATGGCGTTGCCGTCGCTCGCCTGCGCCGTGACGCCCAATGAGATCTTCCGCGGCGCCCGGGCCGCCACGACCCAGGACGCCGTCGACGACCACGGCCTGGTGGCGATCGGTGGCATTCCGCAGTGGATCTCGGTGCGCGGCCGACACCGCTCGGCGCCGCTGATGTTGGTGCTGCATGGCGGTCCCGCGTTCACTCTGTCACCCGTCAGCTACTACTACATGCGCGACTGGGAAGAGCCGTTCATCGTCGTGCAGTGGGATCAGCGCGGCGCGGGCAAGACGTACGCGGCCAGCGATCCCGAAAAGATCAAGTCGACCCTGAGCATCGAACGGCTGGTCGAGGACGCCGAGGAGCTGGTCGGCTATCTACGCCAGAAGTACCACAAGGACCGCATCGTGCTGATGGCGCATTCGTTCGGCACGATCCTGGGCGTGAAGCTGGCGCAGCGACACCCCGACTGGTTCTACGCATACGTCGGCATGGGCCAGTTCACGGACTTCATGCAAAGCGAGGCCCAGGGCTACGCCGCCACGCTGGCGGACGCGAAGGCCGACCACAACGAGAAGGCCGTCGCGGAGCTTCAGTCGATCGCGCCCTTCCCGGACCGCGAGCATCCGGAGCGCAATTTCCAGAACCTCGGCCTCGAACGGAAGTGGCTCGCGACCTACGGCGGCTACTACCGGCACGGCAGCTTCGGCCGCAACGCCGAGATCGCCACGATGAGTCCCGACTACACCGCCGAGGAACTTAAGATCCGCGACGAGGCCGAGGCCTTCTGCGACGAGCTGCTCTGGGACGAAGTCGGGCGCGTGAACCTGATGGGCGCGACGCAGTTCAAACTACCAGTCGTCATCTTCCAGGGCCGCCACGATCGCGGCACGTCTTCGGCCCTCGTGGAGAAGTGGTTCGCGAAGGTTCAGGCGCCCGTCAAGAAGATCATCTGGTTCGAGGACTCCGCGCACATGGTCTACGAGGAGGAGCCCGGCAAGGTGCTGGTGAGCCTGGTGAACGAGGTGCTGCCGCTTACTCGTCCACCACGAAAGTAGTCACCATGCCCACGTCCGCATGATTTGCCGAGTGGTCGCCCGACTTGGCATCGGTGGTCATGGGCATGGCGCAATGGAGCACGTAGCGACCCGGCGCGAAGGTCTTGCGCAGCCAGACGACGCGCGCGACGTCGTGGTTGTCGAGAATGCCGCCGAGCGCGACCGCGGGCGGCGGGCCCTCGAGCTCCGCTTCCTTGTACCAGCGCCGCACGTCGTTCGCGTCGTGCCCCGGCAGCAGACGGAAGATGTCGGCCTCGTGCATCGAGGGTCCCGGCGTTTCGATGCGGATGACGCGCGCGCCCTTGCGCACCGGCCCGCTGAGCTCGAAGCGGAAATCGGCGAGCTTCAGGGTCACGTCTGCGCGCGGCGGCACATCGTCCGCCCCGCTCGCGCGCCGCACGCTCAAGCCACGCACCGATTTGCGCGGATGGTGCCAGCAGATGATGGCGTACTCGCCCGCATCCAGCGCCAGCCACAACTCCGTACCCTCGCCCGGTGAGGTGAGCCCGGCGCCGGAATAGTCCAGCGCGCCCTTCGGGAACAGCTCGCCGGCTTTCACCTGCGCCGCGTAGTCGGCCGCGCTCATGCCCGGCGGCAGTTTCACGAACATGAACTCGTGAATCTCGCGGCCATGGTTCTCGAAGAGCACGTGGCGCATGCCGGCGTCGATGCTGGCGGGCGCGTCGAAGCCCTTGTCGTGGGCGACGATGCGGACCGGCGCCGCGGTGGCGAGCAGCGGCAAGGCGGCCAGCAGCAATATAGAGGTGTTGCGTGAGCTCATGCCCCACTTTGAGGCAAACAGGCCTGTCTTGTCACGCGCGACCGGCGATGGACGTGCGCATCCCCATGTGTCACATTACTGATGTGACACCTGAGGAACGCGCATGGTCCCGTTCAGCGTCAAGTTCAATCCCGGCGAATCCATCTTCGACCAGGTGGTGTTCGCCGCCACCAAGGCCATCCTCGCGGGCGAGATCAAGCCCGGCGAGCCCTTCCCTTCGATCCGCGCGCTCGCCCAGGACCTGCGGATCCATCCGAACACCGCGCACAAGGTGGTGCAGCACCTGATCCACGAGCGCTGGCTCAGCGCGCAGCCGGGCGTGGGAACTGCCGTCGCGGCGCCGCCCAAGGCACGC
>DASTHJ010000510.1:0-3356 GCA_035718265.1 Steroidobacteraceae bacterium
GAACTCGAAGTGCACGCCCGGGTAGGACACGACGCGGTCGCTGCCGTAGCGCACGCGCCGCTCGACGACGTCGTGAACGATGCCGAGATCCATGAGCCGGATGGCGATCGACTCGGCGCGCTCGGCGAACAGGTGCAACTGGATGTCGTTGTGTTCGGTCGCGGTGCCGGCGAGCACCGGGCCTACCAGGCGCGGCTCGAAGTCCGCGAGCATGTGCATGGCCGAGAGCGCCGCATTGCGCTGCGCGGTCAGCGTCTCATCGTGGCGCGCGCCGCCGAACAGCCGTTGATACTCCGCCAGGGCATGCTCGATTTCCGTGTTCTTGGGCAGCACCGATCCGTCGGTGACGCCGAATCGCTCGGCCGCCTTGCGTTTGGCCGTGAGGAAATCGCGGATACCGTGCTCGGACATGATGCGCGCGGCTTCCTGGGCGAGCGCGCGGCGCAGATTTTCGGCGCGAGGAGGCAGTTTCTTCATGATCAGAAAATCGGTTCCGTGCCGCCTTGCGGCGAAGCCGGTGAATTCGCATCGATCGACTGGGGTCCGAGGCCGGTGTTGCCGACGTAACCTTCGTCGCTCGGCAGCATATCCGTCCTGAAGTACTCGAACACCGGATCGAGGTCCGCGTCCTTCTTGCCGCCGGTGAGCGCGTTCACCTTCAGCCCGATGATGCCATCCGGCACGGGCAATGGCTTCTCCGGAACGCCGCGCAGCGCTTCGCGCATGTAGTCCACCCAGATCGGCACCGCGGTGCGCGCGCCTTCCTCGCCGGCGCCCAATGGCGAGTTGTCGTTCTTGCCGACCCAGACGCTGGCGACCAGCGAATCGTTGAAGCCGTTGAACCAGGTGTCGACGGAGGAATTGGTGGTGCCGGTCTTGCCGCGCAAATCGGTGCGCCCGAGCGCCAGCGCGCGGCGACCGGTGCCGCGGGTGATGACGTCCTTCATGATGTCGTTCATCAGGAAGCACACCTGCGGCGAGATCGTCCGCTCCGCCGGCAGCGTGCGGCGCGCTTCGGCCGGCAGTGGTGTCGGCGGGACGTGGGTCGCGCTGGTCGTCTCCAGCTTGGCGCGCTCGGCCGCGGACTCGACATAGATCGGTTGCGCGCATTCCGGGCACACCGTATGCGGTTCCGCCGTGTACACGATCTGACCCGCGGGTCCCTCGATGCGATCGATGTAGAAGGGCTCGATCTTGTAGCCGCCATTGGCGAACACGGCAAAGCCGGTGGCGACCTCGAGCGGCGTGGCGCCGAAGCTGCCGAGCGCCAGCGTGAGATTGCGCGAGTGCGCGAGCTGCTCCTTCGTGAAGCCGAAGTTCTGCACGTAGTCGATGACGTTGTCGACGCCCAGGGCCTGCAGCAGCCGGATGGACACCAGGTTGCGCGAATGAACCAGGGCTTCGCGCAACCTCGTGGGTCCACGGAAGCTGCCTTCCGCGTTTTCCGGCCGCCAGATCTCCTCGAGACCCGGGTCGTCCATGATGATCGGCGCGTCGAGAATGACCGAAGCGGGCGTGAAATTGCCGGCCAGCGCGGCCGCGTACATGAACGGCTTGAATCCCGATCCCGGCTGGCGTTTCGCCATCGTCACGCGGTTGAACCGGCCCTGGCCCTCGAAGAAATCGAACCCGCCGACCAGTGACAGGATGGCGCCGTTGTTGGGATCCAACGCGACCAGCGCGCTCTCCGCTTCGGGCAATTGCGCGAGCTCCAGTGGCCCGTCCACCTTCTCGCGGGCGACGTACACGATGTCGCCGCGCGCCAGGATCTCCGCCGCGCTCTTCGGCTCCGGCCCGAGCGCGAGCTCGTTGACGCGCCGCCGTGCCCACGACAATCCCGCCCATTCGATCTTTTCGAGGCTTTCGCCCTTGACGTACACCTCGGCCTGCTTCTCCGCCACGTTGATGACGACGGCCGGTTGCAGCAGACCGACCGGGCCGTACTCGTCGAGCAGCGCCTCGAGCCCTTCCGGGTCCTCGCCGCCCGTGAGCTCCACGCGGTTGATCGGACCACGCCAGCCGTGCCGCTGCGTGTAGTCGATGAGGCCGACGCGCAGCGCGCGATTCGCGGCGGTCTGCAGGCGGCCGTCGATCGTCGTGTACACCTTGTAGCCCGCGTCCTGCGCGCCGGGGCCGAAGCGGCTGAGGATCTCCTGCCGCACCATCTCGGCGACGTACGGTGCCTCGACGTCGGCGAGCGCGCGGTGGGCCTTCGCGCTAACTACTTCCTTCGACGCGGCCTCGGCGGCAGCCTGGTCGATGAAGCCGAGTTCGCGCATGCGGCGCAGCACGTACTGGCGGCGCTCGGCCGCGCCGCGCGGATCGGTGATCGGGTTGTAGCGCGACGGCCACTGCGGTACGCGCGCCAGCGTCGCCGCTTCGCCGAGCGTGAGCTGGTCGAGCTGTTTGCCGAAATAGGTTTCGGCCGCTGCGGCGACTCCGTACGCGCGTTGCCCGAAGAAGATCACGTTCAGGTACAGCGCGAGGATTTCCTGCTTCGTGAACTCGTGTTCCAGCCGGTTGGTGACGAAGATTTCCTGCAGCTTGCGCCGTATGGTGCGTTCCTGGGTGAAGAACGCGCTGCGCGCCGCCTGCATGGTGATCGTGCTCGCGCCCTGCAGCTCGCCGGACGTGGCATTGACGAACAGCGTGCGCAGGATTCCCTGCCAGTCGTATCCGTGGTGCTCGAAGAAGCGGTCGTCCTCGGCCGCGATGAATGCCTGGCGCACGATCAGCGGAATCTGCTCGTACTTCACTGGGTTGCGGCGCTGCTCGCCGATCTGCGCGATCAGGTCACCGGAGCGCGTGTACACGCGCAACGGCACCGCCAGCTCGTTGTTCTTCATCGCCGAGACGCTGGGCAGCGTCGGCTCCAGGTACACGTAACTGCAGACGAAGGCGTATGCGACGGCGAGTGTGACGCCCGTCACACCGAGGAGCGCCATGATGAACAGTCGAAAGTAGTTTGGCTTCACAGAATCCGGGTCTCGTCGGTTGCGCGCGCGTTATGCCCTATGCATAGTAACCGCCGACGATACGCATACTCACCGAAAGGTGGGGACGCAAAGCTTCCGGTCTAAGGGCCTGCATTGGCCTACGACAGCGGGGTTGCCGGCTCGGATCTTCCAGACCCGAGTTGATCCGGGTAACCGCCCTCTGGTTCCAATGCATCCCACCCGGCCGCTCCGTTCCTACCGAAAGTGGGCTCCGGAGGGATATCCCGAGGAATCCGCCAGATTCGTGAGGGGCGTCTCGTTCAATTTAACTTCACGCTGATATATAGTGTCTCGGAATTCAGACTGGTCGCGCGATTCACGCTCTAAACCTATGAAAGGACTGCGAAAGTGCTGTTCTTA
>DASTHJ010000511.1:0-3121 GCA_035718265.1 Steroidobacteraceae bacterium
GGCGTGCTCGAGACCACGTTCGCGGAAGAGACCGAGACGGATCTGTTCGGCGAACAGGCCGTGCTCTGCGGCGGCACCTCGGACCTCGTGCTCAAGGGCTTCGAGACGCTGGTCGAAGCCGGCTACCAGCCCGAGGTGGCCTATTACGAGTGCCTGCACGAGCTCAAGCTGATCGTCGACCTGCTGCACGAAGGCGGCCTGACGAAGATGCACAAGTACATCTCCGACACGGCCAAGTACGGCGACCTGACGCGCGGCCCGCGTGTGGTCAACGACCGCACCAAGAAAGAGATGCGCAAGATCCTCAAGGAGATCCAGACGGGCAAGTTCGCCAGGCAGTGGATCGCCGAGAACTCCGGTGGCCGCAAGGAATACAACCGTCTCATGCAGGCGGATCTCGATCATCAGCTCGAATCGGTCGGCAAGCAGCTGCGCGCCCGCATGCCGTGGCTGGAGCAGGCGCGTTGACCAATCCCTGACGAGGTAACTCCATGTCCCGCGAACGCGTAATGATCTTCGACACGACGCTGCGCGACGGCGAGCAATCGCCGGGCTGCAGCATGGCGCAACCCGAGAAGCTGCGGGTGGCCCGCGCGCTCGCGGAGCTCGGCGTGGACGTCATCGAGGCGGGCTTCCCTGCCGCCTCGCGCGGCGACTGGGAGAGCGTCAACGCGGTGGCGCGCGAGGTGCAGGGACCGGTGATCTGTGGTCTCGCGCGCTGCAACCGTTCCGACATCGAGCTGGTCGCCAAGGCAGTGGCGCCCGCGGCGCGGCGGCGCATCCACGTGTTCCTCGCCACCAGCGCCATCCATCGCCAGTTCAAGCTGAACATGGCGCAGGAGGAGATCATCCGCGCCGCCGTCGAGGGCGTGAAGATCGCGCGCGAGTTCTGCGACGACGTGGAGTTCTCGCCGGAGGACGCCTCGCGCACCGAGCTCGACTTCCTGACCCAGGTGGTCGAAGCGGTCATCGAGGCGGGCGCGACCACGGTGAACATCCCGGACACCGTGGGCTACACCGTGCCGGACGAGTTCGCCGAGCTGTTCCGTTACCTGCGCAAGAACGTGCGCGGCATCGAGAAGGTGCGCCTGTCGGTGCATTGCCACGACGATCTCGGCATGGCGGTGGCCAACAGCCTCACCGCGGTGGTCGCGGGTGCGCGCCAGATCGAATGCACGATCAACGGCATCGGCGAGCGCGCCGGCAATTGTTCGCTGGAAGAGGTCGTGATGGCGCTGAAGACGCGCGATGCGTTCTTCAACCTCGATACCGGCATCAACACCACGCGGCTCTACCCCACTTCGCGCATGCTGGCCAACATCGTCGGCACGCCGATCCCGCGCAACAAGGCCATCGTGGGCGAAAACGCCTTTGCACACGAATCGGGCATCCACCAGCACGGCATGCTCAAGCACCACTCGACCTACGAGATCATGCGGCCCCAGGACGTGGGCCTGTCGCGCTCCGCGCTGGTGCTGGGCAAGCACAGCGGCCGGCATGCACTGCGCGAGCGCATCAAGGAGCTGGGTTTCGAGCTGGACGACGTCGAGTTCGCGCGCGTGTTCGAGGAGTTCAAGGCGCTGGCCGACAAGAAGAAGGAGCTGTACGACGGCGACATCGAGGCGCTGGTGCTGCAGGCGGAGCACTCGGCGACCGGCCCGTGGTCGTTGACGAACCTGCGCACCTCGTTCGAGAGCGCCAAGACCGCCGAGGCGACCGTGCGCCTCAAGCACGCCGATGGTCGCGAGATCGAGATGCGCTCGACAGGAGACGGGCCGGTGGACGCCGCGCTCAAGGCGATCGAACGCGCCACGGGCCTGGATGTCGTATTGCGCAAGTTCGAGGTCCGCAGCGTATCCGCGGGCGAGGACGCCCAGGGCGAGGCCCTGGTCTACGTGGAGTACAATCAGCGCACTTATCGCGGCTCGAGCGTCAGCACAAACATCGTCGAGTCCGCGACCCAGGCCTTCCTCGAAGTGATCAATCGCATCGAGCTCGCACAGGGAGCCCTCACGCGGGCACCTCAACGCAACAGTGCGGCGCGCGTGGCGCAGGCCGTGGTCTGACGTTTTTCGGAGCAACAAGATGCCCATACCTGCAACGAAGCTCATCTGGTTCAACGGCAAGCTGGTCCCCTGGGAGAAGGCCACGGTGCACGTGCTGTCGCACGCGCTGCACTACGGCTCGTCGGTGTTCGAGGGCGTGCGCGCCTACGAGACGCCGCGCGGTCCGGCGATCTTCCGGCTGCGTGATCACACGAAGCGGCTGTTCGATTCGGCGAAGATCTATCGCATCAACATCCCGTTCAGCGAGGAGCAGCTGAACCACGCGCAGCGCGAAGTCATCGCGCAGAACGGCCTGTCGCGCGGCGCGTACCTGCGACCGGTGGTGTTCCGCGGCTACGGTGAAATCGGCGTGGTGCCGAAGATCGATCCGCCGGTGGAAGTCGCCGTGGCGGCCTGGGAATGGGGCAAGTACCTGGGTGCGGCCGAAGACGAAGGCGTCGACGTGTGCGTTTCCTCGTGGCAGCGCGTGGCGCCGAACACCATCCCGGCCATGGCCAAGGCCGGCGGCAATTACCTGTCGAGCCAGCTCATCGGCCTCGAGGCCAAGCGCCTGGGGTTCGTCGAGGGCATCGGCCTGTCGCCCGACGGCACGGTCAGTGAAGGCGCGGGCGAGAATCTGTTCCTGGTCAAGGACGGCGTGCTGTACACGCCGGGTGTGGCGCATTCGCTGCTCGCGGGCATCACGCGCCACACGGTCATCACGCTCGCGAAGGACGCGGGACTCGAGGTGCGCGAGATCGCCATCCCGCGCGAGATGCTGTACCTCGCCGACGAGCTGTTCTTCACCGGCACCGCGACCGAAGTGGCGGCCATCCGCTCCGTGGACGGCCTGCAGATCGGTAACGGCAAGCGCGGCCCGATCACGGCCAGGCTGCAGTCCGCCTTCTTCGGCCTGGTGCAGGGCAAGGCCCAGGACAAGTGGGGCTGGCTCGATTACGTGGACATGAACGCACCGCGCGCGGCAGTTGCAGGATGAGCCGACCAAGAGGTGCCGGGTGAGGAAAGTGGGGATTAGCCGCTGCAGGCGTTCGTCTGGCTAATCCCCACTTTTCTCA
>DASTHJ010000512.1:0-2978 GCA_035718265.1 Steroidobacteraceae bacterium
TCGCGACGGGCGCAAGCTGCGCCTGGAAGCCAACCTCGGCCCGCGCGCGGTGGAATTTCCCTACGGCTCGGCGCGCGTGATCTGGCACGAGGGGCCCGCGCCGGCCGAGACCACGCTGGGTCCGTGGTCGGTGCGCTGGACATTGACGGAAGCGCGCCGATGAGCACGCCGCGCGCCACCTACCGGCTGCAGTTCAGCGGCGCGTTCGGCTTTCGCGCGGCGGCGGCCACCGCCTCCTACCTGGAGGCGCTCGGCGTGAGCCACGTCTATGCCTCGCCGTACCTGAAGGCGCGGCCCGGCAGCACGCACGGTTACGACATCGTGGCGCACGAGGAGCTGAACCCGGAACTCGGCAGCAACGAGGACTTCGCCGCCATGCACGCGCAGTTCGCGAGCCATGGTCTCGGGCAGATCCTCGATTTCGTTCCCAATCACATGGGCGTGGGCGGCGCCGACAATCCGCTGTGGCTGAACGTGCTCGAGTGGGGACCGGAGTCGCGCTTCGCCGGCTGGTTCGACATCGACTGGAAGCCGGCGAGCCGCTATCTCAACGAGAAGCTGCTGGTGCCGGTGCTCGGCGAGCAGTACGGCGCGGTGCTCGAGGACGGCAAGCTGGTGCTGAAGTTCGACGACCGGGCCGGCGAGTTCGCGGTCTGGGCGTACGACACGCACAAGCTACCCGTCTGCCCGCTGCACTACGGACGCATTCTCGGCAACGAACACGTGGCGCTGGAGCGCCTCGCCGACGAGTTCGGCGCGTTGCTCGAATGGCGGCCGCAGATCGAGCGACGCGCGGACGACCTCAAGCGCGAGCTGGCGGAGCTGGTGGCCGGCGATGGCCAGGCGCGCGCCAGCCTGGAGCGTTCGCTGGCCAGGCTCAACGGCTCGCAGGATGCCGCGCGACGCGAGCTCGACGCGCTGATCCAGGTGCAGTCCTGGCGCGCCAGCCACTTTCGCGTGGCGGGCGACGACATCAACTATCGACGCTTCTTCAACATCAACGACCTGGCCGGGCTGCGCATGGAGCTGCCGGAGGTCTTCGAGCACACGCATCGGCTGGTCTTGCGCTTGCTGCGCCAGGGCGTGCTCGACGGGCTGCGCATCGATCACGTCGACGGGCTGCTCGATCCGCGCGGTTACCTGCAACGCCTGCGTGCCGCGACGAATGGCGCCGGCACCACCGGGTACCTGGTGGTGGAGAAGATCCTGGCGCGCGACGAATCGCTGCGCGAGGACTGGCCCGTGGATGGCACCACGGGTTACGAGTTCGCGAACCTGGTCACCGGCCTGCTGATCGATGCCGGCGGCGAGATCCCGATGACGCGCGCCTACGGCGAGTTCGCCGGCGAGCATCGTGCCTTCGAGGACATCGTGCGCGAGTGCAAGCTGCGCATCATGCGCTTCGAGATGTCGAGCGAACTCAACGTGCTGGCGCGCGACACGGCGCGCGTGGCGCGGCAGAATCCGCGCACCGCGGATTTCACGCGCAACCTGCTGAGGCGCGCGATCCGCGAGCTGGTCGCGAGCTTTCCCATCTACCGCACCTACCTGAACTCCGCCGGCACGCTGGACGAAGTCGACCGCAGGTACCTGTCGCGGGCGCTCGCCGGCGCGCGCCGCCATGAACGCGACATCGACGCCAGCGTGTTCGATTTCCTGGAAGGCCTGCTGACCGGCGCGCTCGTGAACGCGCCGCGCAGCGGCTTCAGCCGGCACGCCGTGCTGCGCACCGCAATGAAGTTCCAGCAATACAGCGGTCCGGTGATGGCCAAGGGACTCGAGGACACCGCCTTCTACCGCTACAACCGGCTGCTGGCGCTCAACGAGGTGGGCGGCCATCCGGATCATTTCGGCGTCTCGCCGGCGGACTTCCACGCCGCCAACGCCGCGCGCGCCGCGGCCTGGCCGCACAGCCTGCTCGCCACCTCGACGCACGACACCAAGCGCGGCGAGGACGCGCGTGCACGCCTCGCGGTGCTGTCGGAGATTCCGCAGGAGTGGCATGCGCAGCTGACGGAGTGGAGCAAGGCGTTGCACGTGGCGAGCGCGGCCTTGCAGGATCCGAACACCGAGTACTTCTTCTATCAACTGCTGCTCGGCAGCTGGCCGGTGCGCGCCGAGCCGAGCGAAATAGAGCACTTTCGCGCGCGCGCACAGCAGGCGATGCTGAAGTCGGTGCGCGAGGCCAAGGTCCGCACGTCCTGGAGCGTGCCCGACGAGAACTACGAACACGCGCTCGCCAGTTTCGTGAACGCGGCGTTCGGGTCCGCGGACTTCCGCCGGCGATTCGAGCCCTTCCAGGCGCGCGTGGCCGCGCTCGGCATGCAGAACAGCCTGGTGCAGACCACGCTCAAGCTCACGGCGCCTGGCGTACCCGACATCTACCAGGGCAGCGAGCTGTGGAATCTGAGCCTGGTGGACCCGGACAATCGCCGCGCGGTGGACTACGCGCTGCGCATGCGCATGCTGGAGGAGATCGAGCGTGACTACGCCGCGGATCCGGCGGCCGCGATCCGCGCCTGGCTCGATGCCTGGCATGACGGCAGGATCAAGCTGTGGCTCACCTGGCGACTGCTGAAACTGCGCCGCGATCACCCGCGGATCTTCGCGGGCGGTTACGAACCGCTCGAAGTGACTGGCCCGGATTCGGACCGCGTGATCGCGTTCCTGCGTTCATCGGACGGGCCATCCCTGGTCGTGGCCGTGGCGCGCTGGCCCGCGGCCCGCGAACGCGATGCCGGGTGGCGTCAGGCGAGCATTCCGGGCGCCGGGAATTCAGCGGGCTGGCGCGACGTCTTGACCGGTGCGAGCTGCAGCCGCGAGCCGCCGAATGCGTCACTGTTGTTCGCGCAGCTGCCCGTCGCGATACTGATCCGGGAACCCTGAGATCAAGTTGAATGCCATGGTTGGAAGGCCTACCTTGCCGGCATGCGCACACCGGTGAAGCGCCGCTGGAGTCTTCTCGTCGCGACCTGCCT
>DASTHJ010000513.1:0-5896 GCA_035718265.1 Steroidobacteraceae bacterium
CGGTGATCGTGGAGAACGGCGGCTTCGGTGCGTCGATCGCCTCGCCGGTCGCGCGCCAGGTGATGGACACGTACCTGCTCGATGCCAACGGCCAGCTCAAAGTGCCGCTGCCACCGGGCACGGTGCCGCTGACGCCGGGCCCGGGCTACGGACCCATCGTACCCGGCAAGGGCGCAGCCCCGGCGGCCGCGGCTCCTCCCAAAGAGGACGTCCCGGGCACCGAGGCGGAGGACTGAACTCATGATGTACCCGGAAGTCATCGGGCCGCACGCCATCGACGACGGCTCGGCGGAACCGCCCGCCACGCCAGGAGACGAGTGATGGGAATCTACGAACCGATTGAAACGGGCTCACGCAGCCAGCGCACGTTCACGTTCGCGGCGCGCGTGCTCGGCGCGCTCAAGCTCGATGGCCCGCTGCTGATCGGCCTGGGGCTGATCGCGCTCTACGGGCTGGTGGTGCTGTACAGCGCCTCGGGCCAGAACCTGTACATGGTGCGCAACGCGGTGCTGCGTGTGCTGATCGGCGCGGTGGCGATGTGCGCACTGGCGCGCGTCAAGCCGAGCTTCCTGCGGCGCGTGTCGCCGTGGATGTACGGCATCGGCGTGGTGCTGCTGGTCGCGGTGGACGTCACCGGTCACATCGGCAAGGGCGCGCAGCGCTGGCTGGACCTCGGGTTGTTCCGCTTCCAGCCGTCCGAGATCATGAAGCTCGCGGTGCCCATGACCTGCGCATGGTGGCTGCACGACCGCCCGCTGCCGCCGAGCTGGGGATCGCTGTTCATGCTGGCGATCATCATCGTGATTCCCGCGGGACTCACCATCCTGCAGCCGGATCTCGGCACCGGCGGCCTGATCCTGATCGGCGGCATGATGGTGGTGATCATGGCCGGCCTGCGGTTCCGCGTGATGTTTGGCCTGGCCGCCCTGGGCGCCGCCGCGGCGTGGCTCGCCTGGCAGTACGTGCTCTACGACTACCAGAAGCAGCGCGTCTTCACGCTTCTCGATCCGGAATCGGACAAGCTCGGCGCGGGGTATCACATCATCCAGTCGCAGATCGCCATCGGCTCGGGCGGCGTGTTCGGCAAGGGATTGCTGAACGGCTCGCAGGGACAGCTCGAGTTCCTGCCGGAGCGCACCACGGATTTCATCTACGCGATGATCGGCGAGGAACTCGGCCTGATCGGCGCCTCGATCCTGCTGCTGCTGTACCTGTTCGTCGTGGGGCGCGGCCTGTATCTCGCCGTCGAAACGCAGGACACGTTTGCGCGCCTGCTGGCCGGTTCGATCGCGCTCACGTTCTTCGTGTACGTGTTCATCAACGCCGGCATGGTGAGCGGCCTGCTCCCGGTCGTCGGCGTACCGCTACCGCTCGTCAGTTACGGCGGTACATCGATGGTGACCCTGCTGGCCGGCTTCGGTATTCTGATGTCCCTCTACTCGCATCGGAAGCTGGTAGCCTCGTGACGCGTCACCGTCTCCTCGCCCTCACCTCCATCGCCCTGCTCTCTGCCACCTGCGCGTACGCGGACGGTTCGTTCTCGGGTCGCGACCGCTTCGACCTCGACCGGCCCGAGATCCGGCAATTCGTCGAGGAAACGGCCGCCGCGCAGAAGGTGCAGCCGCTCGAGGTGTACCGGCTGCTCGCCAAGGCCGAGCCGCAGCCGAAGATCATCGAGCTGATCAGCAAGCCGGCCGAGAAGGTCGCGCCGTGGTGGGAATATCGCGAGCGATTCCTCACCGAGCAGCGCATCGCCGAGGGCGCGCAGTTCATGCAAGAGCACCGCGAGCGGCTCGAGAAGGCGCACCGGGAGACCGGCGTCGCGCCCGAGTACGTGGTCGCCATCATCGGCGTGGAAACCTTCTACGGGCGCATCACCGGCCGCTACCGCGTGCTGGACGCGCTCGCGACGCTGGCCTTCGACTATCCGCCGCGCGCCGGATTCTTCAGGGGCGAACTGGCGCAGTTCATCGCGCTGTCGCGCGAGGAGAACGTGGACCCGCTGACCGCGATGGGCTCGTACGCGGGCGCCATGGGGGCCAGTCAGTTCATGCCCTCGAGCTACCGCCGCTACGCGGTCGACGGCAGCAACGACAACCAGCGCGACCTGTTCGCCGACTGGGACGACATCATCGCCAGCGTCGCTAACTACTTCAAGAAGAACGGCTGGGTGGCCGACGGCCCGGTGCTGGCCGACGCCGTGCTGCAGCCCGATGCGCCGGTGGTCGCCGATCCCGGCAATCTGACGCTCAACGAGACCGTGGCGGGGCTCAAGGCCAAGGGCGTGGACTTCGACCCGTACGCGCAAAAGGAGGACGCCAAGGTGCTGCTGGTCCCGGCCGAGACGCAAGTCGGGCCGTCGTACCGCGTGGGCTTCAAGAATTTCGAGGTGATCACGCGCTACAACCGCAGCGTGCGCTACGCCATGGCGGTGCACGACCTGGCGCAGACCATCGCCGGACGCGTCGCGGCCGCCGACGCCGCGCGGGCCGAGAATCCGACGCATCTCGCCTCGAGCCAGCCCGAGGGCGACGAACCAGCGTCGCGCTGACACGACACTGCAGAGGCCGTGGGATAAAGTCCGTCCCCGGGATGTCAGCCGCCACCAGGTTATTCACGCTCGCGCTGTGCGCATGGCTCGCCGGCTGCAGTTTCGCGCGACGGCATCCGGAACATCCGCGCAGCCAAATCCCGTCGGGCTCGAACGTGCCCGCGCCGCCGCCCGACGTACTGTCGATTCCGGATGCGGTGCCACGCCCGGAGCCGCGCGGCACGCGTGGCAATCCGCCGTTCTACGAAGTCTTCGGCAAGCGCTACTACGTGATGGCCAGCAGCGAGGGCTGGGTGGAGCGCGGCACGGCGTCGTGGTACGGGCCCGGGTTCCACTCGGCGTCCACCTCGCTCGGCGAGCCCTACGACATGTACGGCATGACGGCCGCGCACAAGACGCTGCCCATTCCCTGCTATGCCGAGGTCACGAACCTGCGCAACGGCCGTAAGGTCGTGGTGCGCATCAACGATCGTGGGCCGTTCGTCGGCGATCGCATCATCGACCTCTCGTATACGGCCGCGGCGAAGCTCGACATGTTGCGGGCCGGCACTGCGCCGGTGGAAATCCGCGTCATCACGCCGGGCGCACCCGGCTCCGCGGTTCCGCCCACGGTCGCGGCAGCGCCGCCGCCACCCGTGATGCCCACCGCGCCGGTGATGCCGCCAGCCCCCGCGCCCAGCGTGACGGTCGTCAACGCGCCGGCCGCCCGCGACCCGGGCGTGACGGCCATGTTCATCCAGGCCGGCGTGTTCGCCGACCACGAGAATGCCCGCCGCCGCGTGGAATCGCTGCTCGCCGCAGGCCTGGAGCTCGCCAGCCTCGACGAGTTGTCGCGCAACGACAAAACGCTGCACCGCGTACGCGTCGGTCCGTTCGGCAGCGTCGAGGAATACGACCTCGCCATGAAGCGGCTGCGCGAGCTCGGCATCACGGATGCGCGCATGTTCATGGAGTGAAGGGGTGGGCAACCAGCGCCTCGGGCAGGGATTCTGCAATTTGCCCTTTCCGTCGCCGGTCGCGGTCGTAATAATCCCTGTCCGACACCACGTCGTCCCTCACCGAATTTCCCGGAGTTCCTGATGCCGAGATCACGGCTGCTGCCGCTGTTGCTGATCCTTTCCTTCGCTTCCGCCGCGGTCGCGGCCGTGCCCATCCCGAAGCCACCGGCCCTCGACGCGCGCGCCTACGTGCTGATGGACTTCCAGTCGGGCCGCGTGCTCGCGAGCGACAAGGCCGACGCGCGCATGGAGCCCGCCAGCATCACCAAGCTGATGACCAGCTACATCGTGTTCCGTGCCATCCGCGAGAAGCGCCTGAACCTCGATGACCCGGTGACCATCAGCGAACACGCCTGGCGCGCCGAAGGCTCGCGTACCTTCGCGCAGGTCGGCACGCAGATTCCCGTCGACGTGCTCGTCAAGGGCATGATCATCCAGTCGGGCAACGACGCCACCATCGCGCTGGCCGAGAAGCTGGGCGGAACGGAAGATGGCTTCGTGCAGATGATGAACGCCTACGCGCAGGAGCTCGGCCTCAAGAACTCGCACTTCGAGAACAGCTGGGGCGGCCCCGCGCCCGACCACTACATGAGCGCGCACGACATCGCGACGCTCTCGGCGCGCCTGATCCGCGATTACCCGGAGGAGTACAAGCTTTACTCGGTGCGCGAATTCGAGTGGAACGGCATCAAGCAGCAGAACCGCAACGGCCTGTTGTCGCGCGACCCCAGCGTCGACGGCATCAAGACCGGCCACACCGAGAGCGCGGGCTTCTGCCTCGCCAGCTCCGCCAAGCGCGGCGACCAGCGGCTGATCGCCGTGGTGCTCGGCACCAAGGGATTCAAGCAGCGGGAGGACGCCAACGCCGCGCTGCTCAACTATGGCTTCACGTTCTACGAAACCGTGAAGGCCAAGGCCGCGGGCGAGGTGGTGCTCAAGCCCGAGGTCTACAAGGGCGAGCAGGAACGCGTGACGCTGGTGCCGGCGCACGACGTGTTCGTGACCATCAGCCGTGGCAGCGCCGGTCAGCTCAAGAGCATGGCGTCCGCGAAGGAGCCCGTGATCGCGCCCGTCAAGGCCGGCCAGGTGCTCGGCGAGCTCACCGTCAGCGACGGCGCCAACGTCCTGGCGCGCGTACCGCTGGTGGCGAAGGAGAGTGTGCCCGAAGGCGGCTGGTGGACCAGCATGGTCGATGGCATCGCGCTGTGGATGCGGTGACGGGCGACCCGCGGCATGGGTGAGCCCCTACCTACCTGCTTCCTGAACGGCGAGTTCCTGCCGTTGCGCGAGGCGCGGATCTCGCCGCTGGATCGCGGCTTCCTGTACTCGGACGGTGCCTACGAAGTCACGCCGGTCTACGGCGGACGGCCGTTCCGCTTCGACCAGCACCACGACCGGCTGACGCGCAGCCTGCGCGAGATCCGCATGGAAGATCCGCTGGCGCGCGCGGCCTGGCGCGACCTGTATCGCGAGCTGATCGCGCGCAATGCGCACGACGGCGATCTGTACGTGTACGTGCAGGTGACGCGCGGCGCTGAACACGGCCGCAATCACGCGCCGCTGCCCGACGTACCGCGCACGGTGTTCGCCTTCGCCGCGCCGTGGCCCGAGGGCCGGCCCGGCTGGCGCGAGAACGGCCTGCCCGCCGTGACCGCGCAGGACACGCGCTGGGCGCGCTGCGACATCAAGTCGGTCTCGCTGCTCGCCAACGTGCTGCTGCGCCAGCTCGCGGTCGACGCGCACGCCACCGAAACCATCCTGATCCGCGACGGCCAGCTCACCGACGCCAGCGCCTCGAGCGTGCACGTGGTGATCGACGGCGAGCTGCGCACGCCGCCGAATTCCTGGCGATTGCTGCCCGGCACGACGCGCGGCGTCATCGAGGAAATCGCCGGACGCGCCGGCGTGAAATGGCGCGCCGCGCCCGTCAGCGAAGCGGAGCTGCGTTCCGCCGCGGAAATCCTGCTGGGCGCGGCGACGCGGGAAATCCAGCCGGTTTCCCTACTCGACGGCAAGCCGGTCGGCAGTGGCAAGCCCGGACCGGTGTGGCGCAAGCTCTACGACGCCTGGCAGGACTACAAGCGCGAACTGGCGGGGACACCGTGGTGAAGGACATCTCGGGCGACGGCGACGAGTTGCTGAAATTTCCCGTGGCCTATCCCATCAAGGTCGTGGGCCGGCGCAGCGAGCAGTTGCGCGCCAGCATCGACGCGATCGTGCGCGAGCACGTGCCGGATCTGGATGCGAGCCAGATCACCGAGCGCGCCAGCAAGGAGCAGCATTTCCTGTCGATCACCTACACGATCAACGCGCAGAGCCGCGAGCAGATCGTCGCGCTCGCCAATGC
>DASTHJ010000514.1:0-11339 GCA_035718265.1 Steroidobacteraceae bacterium
GGCGACACCTCGCAGAGCGAGCGCGCCGCCATGCGCCGGTCGCCGCCGCACATCCTGGTGACCACGCCCGAGTCGCTGTACCTGCTGCTGACCAGCGCCTCCGGTCGCGAGATGTTGACCACGGTCCGCACCGTGATCGTCGACGAAATCCACGCGGTCGCGCAGACCAAGCGCGGCGCGCACCTGTCGCTGACGCTCGAGCGCCTCGCCGCCAATGCCGCACAGCCCATCCAGCGCGTCGGATTGTCGGCGACGCAGAAGCCCATCGAGGAAGTCGCCAATTTCCTCGTGGGGTCGGTGCCGGGTGGCGAAACTGGCGAAAAGTCCTTTTCGCCAGTCTCGCCACCCGGCACCAACGCCTCCCAATGGCGCCAGCGCGGCGGCGCGCCTAAAATCTTGGGCGCACTCCGAAAAAGCCGGCTTAGCTCAGTTGGTAGAGCACCTGATTTGTAATCAGGGGGTCGCGGGTTCGATCCCTGCAGCCGGCACCAGATCATTCAGTCGTCGAAAGCTCGCGGTCCGAGTCGATTCCGACGATCTTGCAACCCGAGGGTCGACTTGAAGGCAGCAGGATTTCTTTGCGCGCTGATGTTCGTTTTGACCCCGGCGCATGCTGCCGAAGCGCCAGCCGTGGGTTTCGAGGAAGTCCGCTTCAGCTACGACGACGAGGCGCCGCTCGTGGCCGGGATCTGGTATCCCACGAGCGCGCCGCCTGCGGATGTGGCGCCGGAGCGCTGGCCCGGCGTGCTCACGGACGCGCCGGTCGCGGGCACCCGGCTGCCGCTCGTCGTCCTTTCACACGGCGGCGGTGCCTCCTACGCCGGGCACTACGACACGGCGATTGCCCTGGCGCGCGCAGGTTTCGTCGCCGCGGCCGTGAGCCATGCCGGCGATACCTTTGACGACGAGAGCAAGGTGCTGCAGCTGTGGCGTCGACCCGCGCAATTGCGAAGGCTGGTCACGTACATGCTGGCGGAGTGGCCAGCGCACCACCGGCTGGATGCCGCTCGGATTGGCGCGTTCGGCTATTCCAACGGCGGTTTCACCGTGCTGTGTGCCGCGGGTGGTGCGCCGGATCTGACACGCATCGGCTCCTATTGCAGGGCGCATCCCGATCACAACCTGTGCACGGCCATGCGCGAGGCGGGACTGGATCCGGAGCATCCGCCAATCGACGTGCCGGCGGACGCGTGGGTTGCCGACCCGCGCATAAAGGCCATCGTCGTCGCCGCGCCGGCATTTGCGTTTGCGTTCGATCGGCGCGATTTGCGGGCTGTGAAAATCCCGATCCAGCTGTGGCGCGCGGCGGATGATCACCGCCAGCCTCATCCGTACTATGAAGAGGCGCTGCGCAAAGCCCTGCCGAGGGCACCCGAGTATCACGTGGTGCCAGGCGCCGGTCACTTCGCGTTCCTGCCGCCGTGTGGCGCGGCTCTCGCCGCGGCCAAGCCCGGGATCTGCACCGATGCGCCGGGTTTCGATCGGGGTGCTTTTCACGAGGAATTCAACGCGGGAATCGTGCGGTTCTTTCGAGCGCATCTCGCGCTACGAGGAGTTTCGGGCGCGCCCGTACGGTCTCCATCCGACATCGTCGCGCGAAGCTCGACGGCCATATTCCATCGTCCGCATTTGCTGGTGCGAATGTGCAGAAATGCTGCCAGAGGCGCTTCGAGCCGCAATCGTGATGGGAGAATTTCCAACCTCGTGACAGTTGTTCCTTGGCTTTGTGTGGACGTGGTGTCCGCGCGAGCATTACAAAGGAGAAGACATGGAAAATCCTGTCATGGGCATCGAGCTGCTCTCTTTCGATGAAATCGAACTCGTGTCGGGTGGCAAGGCGTCATCGCCTCCCACCAAGTCACTGTGGGAGAGGATCTGCGATTGGTTCTCGGGCTTCCTCGATGGTGGTGGCGCCGCGCAGCCCAGCACGCCTTCCGGGGGCATCACCATCACCGGCGATCAGCTCATCGAGATGCAGCACGATTGTGTGACTCACGGAGGGAGCTTTTCGATATCCGGAGGGACTTCCGGCGGCGGTGCCAGCGTCGTGTTCGTGAACGCATGGGGCGAAACGAGTTCGATCAATATCCAGTGCATTCAGTGAATGATTGAGGGTCGCGCGTCCGCACGGGCGCGCGCCCCCCAACTTGCACATCGCGTGCGTTCGGATCAATTGTTGTGAGTACGGAATTGAGCCATGCGTCGGTTCGCCAGAATGCCGCTGCTTCTCGGCACCGTCACGGTGTTCCTGATTCTTGCAGCGGCTTGTATGTCCAAGGCAGGTGATGGTGTCGTGCAGCGTCGCGCCGTGCTCTTGCAGGCCTGGAAAACGGTGGGCGACCATTATTACGACCCGCAGATGAACGGGTTCGACTGGACCGCAGTGCGTGCAACTTTCGAGCGTCGGCTTCCGAAGGCGAAAAACTCCTTCGAGCTCTACTGGAAGATCCTGCGGCCGATGATGCGCCTCTTGGAAAGCTCGCATGTGCAAGTGACGATGCCCGCCGCGCAGTCAGGGCAATCCGACCAAGGTCGTCCTCAGGCGTCGAGTCAGACATGGAACCTCGAGGCTTGTGCCGGCCTGTGGATCTCGCAGGGTCGCCCGCAACTGCTCTCAAGGGTCGAGGACGTCGATCCGGATTCGCTGCTGTACGCCGCGGGAGTCAGGACGAACTGGCGACTGGTGGGCCTGCAGGAGCGCGGCGCCAGAGTCAATCCTGTGCTCGCTGCAAAATTCATCACGACGAGCGGTGAGCAAGCCGACGTCACGCTCGCGCCCCGTATGGGCGGGCGGCCACCTGCTGCGAAGCTGGTGAAACGGGATTTCTCAGAGCTGCAAGAGCTGCTCATCAGCCATGCGGATCCTGCGACGCGGTTGAGATTGGAAGCGCTTGGGATCTCCGTCTCTCTCGGACAGACCGGAACGCTTCCATTCGTCGTGGACGTGGAGCGTGCAAGCAAGGCCGAGCGCGCCGGAATCGAGCCGGGATCCGAGCTGATCGAGTGGAGCACAAGTCACGTGACTGATGGTGGGTTGCACTTCAGCGCAAGACTCACGTCGGGTAAGAGAGAGTACTCGGCTGAGTTCGATTTCGCGTCCTGCGATACCCGGCAGCTCAGCGCTGCACGCATCGCCGAGAAACTCCCGGGTAACGTGCTGTACCTGCGATTCGGCGGCTTCGATGCCGGGCTGATCCAGTGGATAGACGAACAGCTGCGCGCCCGCCCGTCGGCGGTCGTGCTCGACCTGCGGCGCAATGGCGGTGGTGACGCGGCAGTGTTGCTGGAGTTCATGGGCCGATTTCTCGATCCAGGTACCCTGGTCGCGCGCGCCACCTATCCCGATCGCTCGGAAACCTGGGGTGCAACGGAGTCGCCATTTGTATTCAGAGGGCCTCTCGCCGTGCTGACAGGTCCAATGAGCGCCAGCGCCGCGGAAGTGTGCGCCAGTGCGCTGCGCTTCCACGGCCGCGCGAGCCTTCACGGCCGGAGCACCCGCGGCAGCGTACAACTCTCCGAAAGCTATCCGCTTCCGGATGGCGGCAGCGTACGTGTTGCCACTGCCGACGTACGCGATCCGGCAGGACGGCCGCTGGAAGGCGTTGGCATCCGCCTGGACCAGAGCGTCGTTCCAACGCTCATCGACGTGCGCGCCGGGCGTGACGTGGCGCTCGAAAGCGCGCTGCGTGCGCTGGGCGAACGGCTGCGCTGAGTTGGGTGGCACCGCATGGACGCAGAGTCGAAGAAATCGCTGTTTCGCATCGAGCACCTGAAGCACCTGACGCAGCGCCTGCATGGCGACATCGGCATCGCGCTCCCCGTGTCATGGCAGGTGATTGGCTATTTCCTGTTTGCCGTGCTGCTCGTGGCACTGGCGTTCGTCTGCACGGCTTCTTACGCGCGTGTCGAAACGGTCACCGGCGTCGTGACGCTCGACAAGGGTGTCATCTCCATCGTGCCGTCGCGCTCCGGCATCGTCACGGAGCTGCCAGTACGTGAGGGCAGCGTCGTGCGACCGGGAGATACGTTGCTGAAGGTACGAGCGGAGGAAGAACTGCAGGCGGGTGAAACCGCGCCAGAACGCATCCTCGTCGCACTCGATCAGCAGGATCGGTCTTTCGAAACGCAGGCTGAATATCTGGCGCGCGCGTCTGCTGTCGAGCAGGCGCGCCTGACCGGACAGGTCGAAGGATTGACGCGCGAAATCGAAGGGCTCGATGCGCAGATCGCCCTGCAGGAGCGTGTCACCGAACTCGCCGCACGGCTGCTGCGGCACGCGCGTCAGCTCTCGGCGGATGGTTTCATCAGCAAGCACGACCTCGACGTGAGCGAGTCGGACTTGCTCTCGAAACGCCAACAGTTGACGCAACTGAGGCAAAGCCGGGAGAGCAAGAGGACCGAACTTGCCAACGCGCGCCGGGCTATTGCCCAGGCGGCGGCGAACGCGCAGGCTCAGGTGGCCGGGCTATCCTCCAGTCGTGCTCAGGTGGCGCTGCAGGCCGCGCAGGCTCATTCCGCTCAGGGTTACGCGCTGACATCGCCCGTGAATGGCACCGTGACGGCCGTGACCGCGCGTGTCGGACAGGTCGCCTCGACGAGCACGCCCACGATGTTGGTGGTCCCTAACGGCTCGAATCCGGTGGCCGAATTGTTCGCACCGAGCAGCGCGGTCGGCTTCCTCGAAGTCGGTCAGGATGTCAGGTTGAACATCGACGCCTTTCCGTACGAACAGTTCGGCGTCGTACAGGGACGGATCGAGGAAATCGCGTCGGCCGCGGTGATGCGCACGATGGCCGACGGTCGCTCGGCGCCAATCTACCTGATCGAGGTGTCCTTGCCGCAACCCTGGATCATGGGTTTCGGGCGTAGGCACCCGCTGCTCGCGGGCATGACACTTTCCGCCCGGATCGTGACACGCAAGCGGACCCTGCTCGAATGGCTGTTCGAACCTATCTACTCGATGAGCCGCCGATGAGTGCCGATCTGCAGCTCGGCTTCTTCAGGCGCGGCAAGGTTCGGCTCGTGCGGCAGACCGAAGCTGCGGAGTGCGGACTTGCATGCCTGGCGATGGCCGCCGACTTTCATGGCCTGCAGATCGATCTCGGCAATTTGCGGCGTCGCTTCGCGATCTCACTGCGCGGCGCTCCACTGCGACTGTTGATCCGCCTCGCCGAAAAACTCGGCATGACCGCGCGCGCGGTGAAACTGCCGTTGGAAAGCCTGCCGAATCTGCAGGTACCCGCGTTGTTGCACTGGGACATGGATCACTACGTGCTTCTCGAAGAGGCGAATCCGCGGCGCGCACTGATCCATGATCCGGCGGGGAGTTCGAAGTGGTTGGACACGGCCGAGGTCTCGAAGCACTTCACCGGGGTGGCGCTGGAGCTGAGTCCGAGTGACGACTTCGAGACCGGGCAATTTCGCGAGCGGCTGAGATTGCGCCAGTTGTGGCGTCGTGTCAGCGGCATGAAGCGGGCACTGCTGCAGACGCTGGTACTGACGCTGATCCTGCAATGCTTCGTGCTGGTTTCGCCGTACTACATGCAGATCGCGCTCGACACCGCTTTGCCCGCCATGGACGCCGATTTGATGACGGTCCTGGCGCTGGGATTCGGTCTGTTCACCCTGGTCAACGTGGCGACCAGCGTTTTGCGCTCGTTCGTCCTGCTCGCGGCCGGGACATCCCTGAGTTTCGGCATCGCTACCAACCTGGCACGTCGGCTGTTCCGACTTCCGGTGTCTTGGTTCGAAAAGCGACATGTCGGGGACATCCTCTCGCGTTTCCAGTCGGTCGGCCCCCTGCAACAGGCCCTGACCCAGGGAATGCTCGCGGGCATGATCGACGGGACTCTCGCGATCGTCACGATCGCAGTCCTCATCTACTACAGCACACCGCTGGCCATGCTGGCGGTTGCCGCCTGTGGTCTGTATCTGCTGGTGCGACTGGTGTCCTTTCCGCATCAACGCGAGGCGCAGGAAGCAGCCATCATTGCCGGATCGAAGGAGCAGTCGACCCTCATCGAAACACTGCGCGGCATCGTCACGCTGCGCTTGTACGACAAGGAAACCGAGCGCCACGCCCACTGGCAGTCGAAGCTCACCGGATCGGTCAACGCCGGTGTCGGCATCGCGAGAATCGGCATCTGGGTTTCCGCCGCGAATGGCCTGATTTTCGGACTGGAGGCGATCTTCTCCACGTGGCTGGCCGTGAGCTTCGTCATGCAGGGCGGATTCAGTGTGGGCATGTTGTTCGCCTTCGCGGCGTACAAGACCCAATTCCTGTCGCGGGCATCTTCACTGCTGGACCAGGTCATTGCCTTTCGCATGCTGGGATTGCATCTCGAACGGCTGTCCGACATCGCGCTCAGCCCGCAGGATGTCTCCTTCCGCGAGAGTGAGTCTGCTTCCCGGCGGCTCGAAGGTCGCATCGAGCTGCGCGACATCTGCTTTCGATATGGCGAAGGTGAGGCCAATGTCCTGACGTCCGTCTGCCTGAGCGTCGAGCCGGGTGACTACGTCGCCATCGTGGGACCGTCCGGCGAAGGCAAGTCCACTCTGATCAAGATTCTTCTCGGCCTGCTCGAACCCGATTCCGGCGATTTTCTGATCGACGGAATTCCGGCCCGCGTGTTTGGCTTCACGAACTATCGCCGGCAGGTCGGCGCCGTACTGCAGGACGATCATCTGTTCAGCGGAACCATCGGCGACAACATCGCATTGTTCGAGGACTGCCCCGACACGGCGCGCATCGTCGCGGCGTCGACCACTGCCGCGGTCCACGAGGAGATCGCCAGAATGCCGATGGGATATGAAACTCTGGTCGGCGAGATGGGCTCCGCGCTTTCGGGCGGGCAGAGACAACGGATCCTGCTGGCCCGGGCGTTGTATCGGCGACCGCGCTTGCTGGTGATGGACGAGGGCACGTCACACATCGACCTGGTGCGCGAAAAGCAGATCAACGATGCAATATCGGAAATGGGCATCACGCGGATCATCGTGGCCCATCGTCCGCAGACCATCTCCTGCGCGAAGACCATCGTGGAGATGGTGGGCGGGAAGGTGTCTCTTGAGCGTGCTTCGCGCGCCATTAACCGACTAGATACGTAGCAACCTCTACGCGTACCCGTGCCGCTACGGATGACCTTCTGCGACTCCGGCCGCGATCATCCGTGGCGGGCGCGGAGGATTTCGATATGACCTGGAAGAACACACCCGAGCGATTCGGCTCGCTGTCCATCGCCATGCACTGGCTGATGTTCGCGCTGCTCGTCGCCGTCTACGCGACCATCGAGCTGCGCACGCAATTTCCGAAGGGCAGCGCCATCCGCGAGGGCCTGAAGGAATGGCACTTCATGCTCGGCATCGCAGTCTTCCTCCTGGTCTGGCTGCGCCTGCTCGCGCGGTCCGTCGGAAAAATCCCCGCCATCGTCCCCGAGCCGTCGAAATTGCAAATGCGCATCGCGCATCTGTTCGAGTTCGCGCTCTACGTCTTCATGATTGCCATGCCGCTGCTCGGCTGGCTGATCCTGAGCGGCGAGGGCAAGCCGGTGCCCTTCTTCGGCCTGGAGCTTCCGCCGCTGATGGCCGTCGACAAGGTGCTCGCCAAGCAGCTCGAGGAAGTCCACGAGACGGTCGGCACGGTGGGTTACTTCCTGATTGGCACGCATGCGCTGGCGGCGCTGGTTCATCACTACATCAAGCGGGACAACGCGCTCCGCCGGATGCTGCCGGCGTGGTGAGTCGCCCGGGCTAACTTTCCTCGGGCGGCTTCACGTTCCGAAACGCCCGCCACAACACGAGGTCATAGAAGATCTTCATCCCCGCGCCGACATAGATAGGAATCGCCAGCGACTGCCCGGCCATCAGCACGCCGGCGAACGCCGGCGCCACGGCCCAGCCGGCGAGCCGCACCAGGTGCGTGACTCCCGAGGCGAATGTCCGCTCCTCGGGCCGCACCACCGCCATCACGTACGACTGCCGCGTGGGCACGTCCATCTCCACCAGCGACTCGCGCAGCAGGAACAGCAGGGCGGCAGTCGCGAAGTTCGGCATGAAGGGCACGGTCAGCAGGAACACGCTCGAGGGAATGTGCGTGAACACCATGGTGTTGACCAGGCCGATGCGCCGCGCCAGCCAGGCGGCCGCGAAGTGCGAGCCGGCGTTGGCGATGCGCGCGACGAAGAACAGCACGCCGATCTCGCCGGCAGCGACGCCGAAGCGCTCGTAGAAGAAGTAGGCGAGCAGCGCGGTGGTGAGGAAGCCGCCGGCGACGCTGTCGATGGCGAACAAGCCCGAGAGCTTCGCGAGCGTGCGCCGGCTCTCAGGGGTGACGCGGCGCCTCGTTGCCATGCGTTCGAACTCGACCGCGCGGCTGAGCCTCGCATAGGCGAGCAGCGGCACCAGGCACAGCGCCGCATAGATCCAGATCGAGCCGCGGTGCGCGGCGTCCGGGGAGGCGTGAAGCGCGCCTTGCAGGAAGGCGGGCAACGCCGCCAGCAGCGAGCCCACGGCATGGCCGACGTCCTGGATCACGTTGTACTTCGCGAACGTCAGCGTGCGATTCGCATCGGTGGTGGTCGCCGGCAACACCGCCTGTTCCACCACCAGCGCGGCACCGCGGTCGCGTCCCATGCCATTGACCATGCCGACGAACGCAGCCACGCCCAGTGCCCAGGGACTGGAGGTCGAAGCCAGCAGGCAGGCGCCGACCACGCTGAGCAGCGTGATGGCGATCAGCGCCCGGCGATGCCCGAAGCGGTCAGCCCCGAAAGTCACCGCGGCGGTGGCCAGGGTCGCACCGGCCAGCCCTGACCCGATGACGGCGCCGATGGCCGGGGCTGAAAGCTCGAGCGTCGCGAGATGCACGCCCAGCAGCACGCCGATCATGCCGGTCGCGAGCGATCGCGCCAGCACGGCGAGATACAGCCAGTTACGATCGCGGCGGTCAGCCATGGCCGCCGCCATCTTCATCGCGCTGCGTCGCGGAATCAAACACTTGCGATTGCCTAACCTTTTGCGCGCTGCATCGTCAAAGTTCCGTGCTCACCCTGCTCAAGTCCTGGGCCCAACCCGACGCCTTCCATAGCGTGATGAGCGAGCGCGGCGTGCGTTGGTACAACGCCTGCCTGCGCATCACGCGCGATGCCGACCTCGCGGCGGACGCGGTGCAGGAGGCGCTGCTCAAGGCCTGGGACCACCGCGAGGAATTTCGCGGCGAGGCGGCGCTCGACTCCTGGATCCATCGCATCGCGCTCAACGCGGCCATCGATCTCACGCGCCGGCGCAAGCGGCGCGCGGAGGACGAGCTCGACGACGAGGCATTCGAGGCGCCGGACTCGAGCGCGGCGGAGCGCGATCACCTCGAGGAGTCGTTCGGCAAACATCTTTCGGTGGCCATGCAGCGGCTGACCTCCAAGGAGCAGCAGATCTTCGTGCTCAAGCACATCGAAGGCTGGAAGCTCGAGGAGATCGCCGAATCCCTGCAAACCCCCATCGGCAGCGTGAAGAACGGACTGTTCCGCGCGGTCCGCAAGCTGCGTGTCGACCTGCAAGTCTGGCGAGGCGAATGATGATCTCCGACGACGAATTGCTTCTCTATCACTACCGCGAGCTCGACGCCCCGGAGCGTGCGCGCATCGGCGCGGCGCTGGCGGCCGATCCCGGGCTGGCGCGGCGGCTGCATGCGCTGGTGGTGCGGCTCGACGCGGCCGCGGCCATCCCGGAAGTCCCCGTCCCCGAGCCCGTGCGCCAGCGCTGGCAGGCGGCGCTGGACCGCGCGGCCACGAACCCGAAGCCGCGCGCGACGCCGCGGGCGCGCACAAGCCTGGGCGACCCGGCCTGGATCGCGGCCGCGGCCGCCGTGGTGCTGGTCGCGCTCATTACCGTGCTGCAGTTCATGCAGCCGCGGCCCGTGCCCATGGCAGGCGGACCCGTTCCGGAGTCGACGTCCGGAGCGGGAGAGTCCGCGTACGCGCACGGGCTCAAGTTCCACCTGGCGAGCACCGAGCGACGCCTGGCGCGCCTGGGAGAAGCCTCGCCGGAAGAGCGCCAGCGGCTGGTCGAGACCATCATCGGCCAGAACCAGATGTACGCGCTTGCCGCCGAACGCGCCGGCGAGCCACAGCTCGCGCGCGTGCTGCGCGCCTTCAATCCGATTCTCGAGGATCTCGCGGCCGGTCGCGGCGCAAACGCCGACGCCGACATCGCGCAACTGAGCTTCGAGATGCGCGTCATGCAGAAGCGGCTCGGCACGGGTGCCGGGTCCACCAATACGCTCTAGTTAGAGGAAGCCATGAAACACACGCTGACTACCCTGGTTGCCGCGCTCCTGCTGGGCGGGGTGACCCATGCCCAGACGCCGCCGACCTCGCCCAAGCCGCCGGCGGCCGTGAAGGCGGCCGAGAAGCAGGCCAAGGCCGCGGAAAAGGCCATCAAGGCCGCCAGGCGCGAAGAAGAGAATCGCGCGCCGACCAGCGACGAGGAACTCGCGCTGGCGGCGCTCGAAGGGCTGATGGCGCAGCCCGGCGACCGCGCGCTGCCCATCATCAGGAAGGTGCTGGCCGGGCCGCAGTCCACGCTGGTCAAGAAGCGCGCGCTGTTCGTGCTGAGCCAGATCGATGCGCCGGAGGCGCGGGAACTGCTGGCCCAGGCCAGCCGCTCTTCCGACGAGGGTCTGCGCCGCGAGGCCATTCGCAGCATCGGCATCGGCGGTGATCCAAAACTGCTGGATTCGCTGAGCCAGATCTACGGCACCGGCGACGCGGAGGCGAAGCGTGACGTGCTGCAGGCCTGGCTGATCGCCGGGCGCAAGGAGTCCGTCTACCAGGCGGCGCTGAACGCCAAGACCGAGGACGAAGCCACCGAGGCCATCCACATCCTCGGCGTGATGGGCGCGGCCGAAGAGCTGCGCAGGCTCAGCGATCGCCCGAATGCCGCGCGCGGACTGGTCGACGCCCTGGCCATCAGCGGCGATCTCGCCGGCCTGCGCAAGATCGCCGAAGGCACCGGGGAGCACTCGGTGCGCGTCGATGCGGTGCGCAGGATCGGCATCGTGCAGGGCGAGGAGGCGCGCAATGCGCTGCGCGAGATCTACACGCGCAGCACGGATGCGGAGATCCGCGAGGCGGCGACACAGGGCATGCTGATCGCGCAGGACGAGCAGGGGTTGTTGAACCTGTACCGCGCGGCGAAGACCGCGGAGGAAAAGCGCTCGCTGCTGCGCATGCTGTCGATGATCAACGGTGACGCGGCGCTGCAGGCCATCGATGCGGCGCTCGAGAAGAAGACGCCGGAGGACGCGCAATGAACGCCAACTACCGCACGCTGACGCTTGCAGCCCT